>NZ_JAYGHD010000356.1:0-20344 GCF_034932245.1 Nostoc sp. UHCC 0251 | reverse complement strand
CTCTGCCTCCTCTGCCTCCCCTGCTTACTCACCTCACAAAATCGCATTGCTCCCATTTTTAAATCAGTGGTCTACAAGACGCTCCTGCGGACGCTCGAGTACTCGCTACCGCTACGCTATCAGTGGTGGGTTCAAGCCCCCACTGATTACAATTATGAATTAGTAATTATCAATTATGAATTAGTTTGACTAACTTGCCACCATCAAAGCCGTAGACATCCCCCTTTTTTCAGTCGTTTTTACCGACTGACTATCTGCTGCGATGCCTACGGCGAGCTTCTCTACGAGACGCTCCGCGTAGCTTGCTTCCACGGAGTGGTACGCTAACGCACTTGGTTGTGTTGACCTACCTTTTTCTGGCTCACTCGTGCGATGCCTACTCATTGAAATTTAGATCACTACGTCTCTCTGGGAATTTTGCTATTATTTGCTACTTTACAATATATGCAAATCATAGAAATTTCTCCATTCCAAGCATTTCGCCGCAGTGTGGTAACGGTGATGCAGGTAGTTCCAAAGGAGCTACGCTATGTGGCAATTTTGACATTAGTGGGTGGTGCAGGCCCAGCGATCGCTATTTGGCTCAACAAGACGATCATTGATGAAATAACCCGCTTATTGAGCGCCGGGACAACGCAGAATGCGATCGCCCTGATACTTGCCCAACCTCTGCTACTCTCCAGTATTGCAGGCTCACTGCTGGTAAATTTGGTAAGTGATGCGATCGCTAACATCAATCCCTTTGTATATACTTCACTGCGCGACCGCATTTCCGGCTTTGTCCAAGGACAAGTGATTGAGAAGGTTGCCACTTTTGAAGATATTGCCTTGTTTGAAACACCCGATTTGCTCAATTTGGTGCAGTTGACCGAAAAAGGAGTGCAACGACTTCCAGAGCTTTGTCTCAGGCTTCTGACTATGTTAGAGGGAATTTTTATCTTCATTCCAGCCATACTACTTTCGGCGTCCCTTGCTTGGTGGGTACCACTAATTTTGTTTAGCTGCGTTACTCCTGCGATGTATGTGCAGATCAAATACCGTAAGCAAGTTTGGGGAGTAGAAAGAACCCAAGCGAGTGTTCTTCGGGAAATGAACTTATATAAAACGGTTTTAACCGGGGAGACATACGCCAAAGAAATACGCTTGTTTAGCTTGCAACCCTTACTGCTAGAACGCTGGCACGGACTTTACCGTACCATTTTTCGGGCAATGGAACAGATCCGTCGTCGGGGGACAACAGCCTTTATTGGCTGGTCTTTATTGAGTGGGTTAGGCTTGGCGTTGCCCTATGTATACATAGTCCAGGGAGTGCTAGGTGGAAGCCATACTTTGGGGGATTTAGCGCTTTACACCGGGGTAATTTTGGAAGTGCGTCGGAGTTTGGAGAATCTGATGTCTGGTGGGTCAGAGTTGTATAATATTGCACTGGCAACGACGCCCATTTTCCAGCTTTTAGAGTTAGAGCCGCAGTTGTCCCATTCTCAATCAAAGCCAGTAACAAAGGCATGGGGAGAAGTCAGGGAATCGGCTGTTAACAATGGGAATTTTCAAAAAAATGGGAAAAATTCATCTGCTCGTCGGCAAACTTTATCAGGTCTAAATGCAACTCAATATGAAGCATCACAGACAGGTCTTGATATCAAAAATCTGTCTTTTACCTATCCCAACAGCGATCGCGCAATCCTCAAAAATATCAACCTAAGAATTCACCCCAACGAGATGATTGTACTGGTGGGTGAGAATGGTGCTGGTAAAACCACATTAGCAAAGCTATTATGTCGCCTTTACGATCCTAGCCAAGGTGCAATTATTTGGAATGGGCAGGATTTGCGATCGCTCCCCTTAGAAGAATTGCGATCGCGGATTGATGTAGTTATGCAAGATTATGCTCGTTTTCCGACTACTGTACGAGAAAATGTTGCCTTTGGGAATTTACCGAAAATGCAGGATGATGAGGCAATTAGGGAAGCGATCGCTGAGGCTGGTTTGGCTAGAGTAATTGATAAGCTAGATCACGGTTTGGAAACCCTCTTAGGCAAACAGCTAGAAGGCGGCATTGATCTATCAGGGGGACAATGGCAGAGATTAGCGATCGCTCGTGCTTTGTTGCGACTGTCTCCAGCCGAACTTCTCATACTTGACGAGCCAACAGCGAACCTTGATCCGAAAACAGAACACGAGATTTACAACATTTTGCGTACCCTGGCAAAGGGGAGAATAGCCGTTGTAGTCAGCCATCGCCTCGCCTTAGCAAAACTAGCAGACCGAGTAGTAGTACTAGAACACGGTGAAATCATCGAGGTAGGCACTCATGACGAACTCATAGCACTAGGCGGACAGTATCACTTGATGTTTAGTCGTCAAGCAAGTAGTTACAACTAAGTGGGGAGTAGGGGGTAGTGGGCAGGGAGCAGGGAAAATATTATTGCTTTGACCTCTGAACTCGGAACTTCGACCTCTGAACTCGGAACTTCAACCTCTGAACTCGGAACTTCGACCTCTGAACTCGGAACTTCGACCTCTGAACTCGGAACTTCGACCTTTGAACTCGGAACTTCGACCTTTGAACTCGAAACTTCGACCTCTGAACTCGGAACTTCGACCTTTGAACTCGGAATTTGGTGTTACTGAGTGAAAATATGAATTTGTAAGTAGCACTTTTATATTCAAATTCAGCAACTTGGGTTATTTAGTTATTGCTCCCCATGCCCAATGCCCCAATTTATTCTGGTAACTTATATTGCCCCACAATACGCTTGGCAAACTCTGGAACGTGCGCTTCTAATTTCTCTGGATGATTCCGCTTCACATACAAATAATTCCGAGTAAAGTGAGAATCAATGGAAAACCGTGCATATTCTAAACCCTTGGGGCCGATTTTTTCGATCACCACACCCATCAGTTTTGCTGCCCACATGGGGAGAGTAACGCCTTTATCGTAAGCGGGAATACTTTGCTGTACAGCTTCCTTTCGGTTGCCTTTAGACATCACTGGTTGAGTGTCTAACTGGTCTTTCACCAAATCCAGCATTTCTTTACCAGTATCATTTCTAACTACAATCCATTGCCAGCCGAAGGGTGCGCCCATGTAGCCAACGACTAAATCGGCTAGGGAGTTGACGTAATCAAAGCAACTCATACAGGATGGGGCAAAGACATCTTTGAGTTGGTTTGTCTTCAAACCAAAGAAAGGCACAGTCTCTGATGAGCCATCTTCATGTTTGAAGTGAACCCGGAAGTCTTGCATGAATTCGTAATGCACAACTGTATCAGGCGATCGGCTGGTGGTTTCTAAGAATTTTTGCAGTCCGGCACGGTTAACATTATCTACGCAGGGTGTACCCAAAACATACAGCTTTTCTAAACCAAGTTGTTTTTCTACGGCTCGTAATGCCTGGATTTGGCAACCAACACCAATTACTAATAGCCGTTTCATCCCCGATTTTTCTATCTGTTCCAAGACAGAAAGGTTTGGGGAAAGCGTTGGTTTATTTACCCGCGCCGCTAGTATTTCTTCTGGAGTCCGAGCAATGACGGGCATGGGTTGAAAGCGGTCTTCTTTGGTATTTTGCACACAGACGACACCTTCAACTATGCCGCGATTGAGCATTTCAATAGCAATACTGCTAACAATACCCGTCCATTGTGCGCCTTCGATGGGCTGTTGTTTCCGCGCCGCCATCATGTCTTGGTGAACACCAAAGTAGAGTTCATCAGGGTTATCGAGATGGCGCGATCGCGTGTGGGTTTCTTCTTCAAGTTCGCCTATTTGCTGATTAATAAAAGCGCAGGCTTCCTTGACATAGTGAATATAGTATGTATCACATAGTCCGCACTCGCTACAGAGTTCTTTCGCAGGGCGGCGGCTGGTAGATTTTAAGGCTCTGGCTTTTTTGTGAGGAGAAACTGAGGTCATATAAATTTTTTGTTTTATCCAGGAATCGCTTTTATTACAATACCTTCACTGGCTGTGAACTTGACGATAGAGATTGAACAAGAAGAGGATAGACGCAATAAGCACAAGTGATTGCTTTTCCTGGTGTACTGGCTTACAGGCAGACACAAGAAGGACTACCATTAAGTAAGAAGATTCTTGCTACTATTTGGTAAGACTATGCAGGTTGAAAAACTATCGATTTCCTTACCAGCGTCCCTGGTGCAATTTGTTGAAGGTTATAAAGTAGCCCATGATTGTAAATCTCGCTCCCAAGTCATTGAAATGGCATTGCAATTGTTGCGAAAACAGGAATTAGAATCAGCTTACCGAGAAGCATCTGCCGAAGTTGACAATGATTGGGATGTAACAATTACAGATGGATTAACAGATGAAGCGTGGTGATATTTATTACGCAAATCTCAGCCCGGCTGTAGGTTCAGAAATGGATAAACGCCGCCCAGTGCTGATAGTCAGCAATGATGCAAGTAATCGCGCTGCCAGCACGGTAACAATTTTACCACTCACATCCAATGTTAGCCGTGTTTATCCGTTCGAGGTTTTACTTAATCTAGAAGATAGTGGTTTACCTAAAGCTTCCAAAGTACAGGCGCAGCAGGTGCGAACAATTTCTAAGCAAAGAATTGTGTCAGAGGTGGTAAATAGTTTAACTGAAGAGTTGATGCAATTAGTAGATGCTGCTCTCAAACTACATTTAGGTTTGGAGTGAGTACCTTTTAGGGCAAACCCCCTACTATGAAAGTTGGCAATGCGATCGTGTGTGCGTTTCTTCTTCAAGTTCGCCTATTTGCTGACTTATAAAAGCGTAGGTTTGCTTGACATTATGAATATAGTATGTGTGGGACAGTCAGCGATCGCTAGAGTTAAAGTAGTAGCACTACGTGTTTTGACAGATCAACTTGTAATGTTTTTAAACGCAGAGGAACGCAAAGTAAACGCGGAGTATCGCAGAGTTTTGCCTAGTAATTAGCTAGGAATTAATGAAATATTGTGTTGAGACTTTTTTAACGTAGCATTAAAAGCAAAAGTCAAGGCTTAAGTAATTTTTACGAGGACGCAACAGTATTAATTAGTCTACGCTCTGGGTAATAAGGCTACTCAGATAAACTTATGGGACTTTACGACCAAAATCAATCATCACAGGATGCGCTACGAAAGTTACGCGAAGGAGCAAGCCACTCCAGAGCAGCCCAAGAAATTGCTCAACGAGACTATGCGAAAGCTCAAGCGGAAGCTGATAAATGGGAACAACAATATCAACTTGCTTTGAAAGGAAGTAATCAGGATTTAATTCGTCAAGCAAAATTCAAAAAGGAACGATACCAAGCAATTGCTAGTAGGCTAAAAACACTGTTAGAAGAGCAACAACCACAAGTAGATGCAATTAAAAGTAGTTTGAAATCTTGGGAGAAAAAGGTTTCAGAAGCACAGAATGAAGTATTACGCAGCAAGCCTAACACTAGTAAGATTTCACCGACATTCATCAGCTTTGAATATGAACATGTTGATTTATGGGCTGATGATGAATTACAGCAACTTAAAGAAGTATTATTGCTACCACCTAAACTTCAAGAGCTAACTAAAGCAAAAAAAGACACTAAAGTGCTTTTAGTAGAGGCTATTCACGAGATAGAAGAATCTGTAACAAATGCTGTTGCTAACCAAGAAGGGATTCAGAAAAATTTTGAAAAAGCGCAGAAAGAAGCTAAATACTGGAACGAAAAAGCTCAGACAGCTTTGAGAAACAATGATGATGATTTAGCCCTTGAAGCTGTAGTGAATAAAAAAGTTCAAAATAAAATTGTGCTTATTCTTCAAACTCAGCTTCAGCACCAGAAAGCAACAATAGATATACTTGTACGAAACTTAATGGCTATAGAAAATCTCGTTGCAAATGAGAAACTATAAAAATATGTAGGCGCAGCCCGCAGTAGGCATCGCACTCTATCTTCTTCATTCCTAATTTGTTCCTCTTCAAAAACCAGTGACACAAAACTCTAAAACAGGCGCAGCATTTATCGCAGGCGGAACCATAGCAGGTGCTGGTGTTTCCGCAACTGTAGGCGGGATGGGAATAGCAGGCGGATTTGGTGCAGTCGGTATTGGTGCAACTCCTGTAGTGGCTGCTGGCGCTGTGGCTGGTGCAGCTGCTTATGGGGCAATTAATGCGATCGCACAGGGAGATGCAGCTGCGATCGCTACAATGGGAATTGGTGCAGTCGGCGGTGCTGGTGTTTATAGCGTCGTCGGTGGTATGGGTTTAGTCGCACCTAAAGTAGGGCTGGCATTTGGGATTGGTGCAGTCCCGATGGCGGGAATTGGTGCAGTGGTGGGACTCGCCGCCTATGGTATTGCCAAACTGTTAGATGAATCTGAAATTAGCGAAACTCCAGCACAGCTTTTTGAGCGCATGGAAGAGAAAGTTTTGCTAATGGATTACTATTCAGAAGCAGTGATGGAATTAGAAGCATTTTTATCTGGTGAGGATCTCAACCAAAAATTTGCTGTTTTGGAAGTCGAGGATGAGTTACAGACACTTAAGGCTGAATTCAAGAAAAAATCAGAATTTGTTACCCCTAAACCTTCCACTCTCAATATTGAAACAGAAAGAATATCTCTGACAAACCAGCTACCTGAAACTTGGAGATGTGTACACACACTCAAGGGCCACTTAGCGGCAGTTAATGCGATCGCTATCAGTCCTGATGGTACTACTCTAATCAGTGGCAGTGATGATAGACAAGTTAATTTGTGGAATTTAAAAACTGGAAAATGGCTTTACACATTCTCTGGACAAGCTGAGGCAGTTTTATCTGTTGCTATCAGCCCTGATGGGCAACAGATTGCAAGTGGTAGTGTTGATTGCAAAATCAGCAGTTGGCAGATGGACACAAGGAAATTTCGCCATACATTCTTTTATTTAAACTCTACCTATAGTCATAATGGCTTTGTTAACTCGGTTGCTTACAGTCCTGACGGGGCAATTATTGCTAGTGGTAGTGCCGATAAGACAATTAGAATTTGGGGACGCTACACAGAAACAATAAAACGCACTTTGAATGGACATTCAGATGCAGTTTTGTCAGTTGCTATTAGTCCCGATGGGAAAATTCTTGCAAGCAGTAGTGCTGATAAAACTATTAGGCTTTGGGATGTCAAAACTTGGCAACAGCGCTACATTCTCACTGAACATTGGGCGGCAGTAAATACAGTTGCTATCAGTCTTAACAGTCAAACTCTTATTAGTGGAAGCACAGATGCCACAATCAAGCTGTGGAATCTCCAAACTGGAAAATTACTCTCCACTCTAACTGGACACTCAACAGCGGTTTTGTCTGTTGCCATCAGCCCCGATGGAAAAACCCTCGCCAGTGCCAGCAGAGACGGTATGATCAAACTTTGGAACCTCCACACTGGGGAACTACTACAAACTCTCTCTGGGTGTAGTCCTGTTGCATTCAGTCCTGATGGCAAGACATTGGTAAGTGGCTGTAATGGCGGAAGCATAAAAGTTTGGAATCAAGTGCAAAGCTTTGATAAATTTACTCTCGACACTGTACTATCTGGGGAATGGTGGGAAGTCTTGGGTGTAAATCAGAGCGATCGCCCCAAAGATGTCAAACTTGCCTACCTTCAACTAGCAAGATTGTATCATCCTGATGTCAACAGTTCTGGAATTGCAAAAGCCTCTATGCAAGCAATTAATCAAGCTTATAAAGAATTTCAAGAACAGGTAATATGAATTTAACAGTATATCGATGTAAGTCAAAATATGAATAATATTTGAGGAAATAGTGTTATGTTTCAACATTTAGTAGAAGCGATAAGTTTTGAAGAATTTGTCGAATGGAAACCGGAGAACAGCAGATATGAATTACATAAAGGAGTCACAGTTGAAATGCAGCCGACAGGAGAACATGAGTTAGTCAGAGCATTTCTGATTAGAGAACTCAATTTTGAGATTCGGAGGTTTAACCTAGCTTATTCGATTCCTGCTCAAGTATTAATAAAATCTGTTGATAAAAAATCTGGTTATATTCCAGATGTGTTGGTATTGAATATCCCTAACTTAATTAATGAACCACTTTGGAAGAAATCCTCAACAGTTACTCAAGCCGCATCAATTCCATTAGTAGTAGAAGTTGTAAGTACAAATTGGCGAGATGATTACTTTCTCAAATTTGGTGAATATGAGGAACTTGGAATTTCAGAATATTGGATTGTTGACTATGCTGCTCTTGGTGGAAAACGGTTTATTGGCAATCCGAAACAACCGACAATATCAGTTTACAGATTAGTGGAAGGCGAGTACCAAGTAACTCAGTTTTGTGGTAATGACCAAATTCAATCGCCAACTTTAAGAGAGCTAAATCTAACTGCTGAACAAGTTTTTAAGGCTGCTTCAGGAGAACAGTAATGAACATTGCTTTTGTTAATACTCAGTACTTATATAGGACTACTATTTGATTTTTGAAAAGATACGTAGGGTGCGTTAGCGACAGCGTAACGCACCAAAGCCTTAAGAATGGTGCGTTACGGCTTACGCCTAACACACCCTACAAATATTTAGATATTTTCAGAAATCAAATATGATTCCTATAGCAATCCTAATGAGATTGTGAAATTAGTCGTGGAGGCAGGCAATAGGGAATAGGCAAGAGGCAACAGATTTTTTTCACGAATGATTTAGGATTGCTATATGTACTTGATATATTCTCTACACCTTATAGGCGGTATTTCGACTCAGCACTCTTGATTATTTTTGACGCACTCCGATAAACACCCCATATCATCTGTCAGTAGGGTAAAATATATAACTCCTCAGAAGTATTGACATCTGAACTTTTTCAAGCATTTATCTTGCATATTTTGAAAAAACGTTATAAATTATTAGGTTATAGGGGAATAATCTGACTTCTTAGTGTCAAAAACTAATCCTGATCAAGTAAATATACTGCGACCAGTTTTAACTTCACGCAAACACTAAACAGCACTGAAGATATGTTTTTATTTGATAAAGCAAAGATTCTGTACATGAAACGGAACAATAAATAATCTAAAAATATATCTTGTGTGACTGTTTGTAAGAATCATGTTACTACTTGCGGTGAAAGCAAAAACTATCATTCACTAAAAGAGTAATCCATTATAAGCAAATTAACTATAAATAAAACTGCATAATCAGCAGATTTATTAATTGTTGGTTGATTAATTTTTCTCCTAATCATATTTGCTATTCAAAGAATCGTTTTTGTTATGCTGAAAATAGCAAAAATAAGGAATGAAGACGCATCTACCACAACTTTACAATCCAAATGGAGCTATTCTGGCGATGCACTTAGACGAATTGGAAACTACTGAAAATTTAAAAGAAGTGGAAGAAGCGTGGCAAACACTAGAGAAATCAATTCTTTACTATCAAGGACGCCCTGTTGGTACGGTAGCCGCTTTTGATGCATCTGTAGAGGCGCTCAATTATGACCAGTGCTTTGTTCGGGATTTTGTCTCCTCAGCTCTAATTTTTCTGATCAAAGGTAGAACAGATATTGTTCGTAATTTCTTAGAAGAAACCTTAAAGTTACAGCCTAAAGAAAGGGCATTAGATGCTTATAAACCTGGGCGAGGATTAATCCCAGCTAGCTTTAAAGTTGTATCAGAAAATGGGCAAGAATATTTAGAAGCAGACTTTGGTGAACATGCGATCGCTAGAGTTACACCCGTAGATTCTTGCTTATGGTGGATTATTTTGTTGCGTGCTTATGTAATCGCCACAGAAGATTTTTCTCTAGCCTATCAACCAGAATTCCAAAATGGTATTAAGTTAATCATGGAAATCTGCTTGGCGAATCGTTTTGATATGTACCCAACGCTGTTGGTTCCAGATGGTGCTTGTATGATTGACCGTCGTATGGGCATTTATGGGCATCCTCTAGAATTACAAGTTCTTTTTTACACGGCATTGCGTGCATCTCGTGAACTGCTAATTTGTCAAGGTAATTCCGATATTGTTGAAGCCATTGATAACCGATTGCCTCTTCTATGTGCTCATATTCGCCAGCATTATTGGATAGATATTAATCGCCTGAATGCAATTTATCGCTTCAAAAGTGAAGAATATGGCAAGGGTGCTGTTAATCTATTCAACATATATGTAGATTCTGTTCCCTATTATGAATTAGATAAGTGGCTGCCAAGAAAAGGTGGTTATCTTTCAGGTAATGTCGGGCCGTCGCAGCTAGATACTCGCTTCTTTTCACTCGGAAACTTAATGGCAATCATTTCAGATTTAGCCACAGAAGAACAGTCACAAGCGATTATGACTCTCATTGAGGAACGATGGGATGACTTGGTGGGAGATATGCCAATGAAAATTTGTTTCCCAGCTTTGGAACATGAAGAATACAGAATCGTAACTGGATGTGACCCCAAAAATATCCCCTGGTCGTATCATAATGCTGGTAGTTGGCCTGTTTTAATGTGGATGTTAGCGGCTGCGGCTGTGAAAACTAATAGAACAAGTCTTGCACAAAAGGCGATTGAAATTGCCCAAGGACGCCTCAGTACAGATGAATGGCCAGAATATTACGACGGTAAAAAAGGGCGACTAATTGGCAAACAAGCTCGGAAATATCAAACTTGGACAATTACTGGGTTCTTATTGGCAAAAGAATTGATGGCGAACCCTACTTATTTACCATTAATCAGCTTTGGGAAATTACCAGCAGAACAGGTTTCTAGAGCGTGTGAGTTTGAAATTGCCAGCGTAGAACCATATATGACTTGATAGGGAAATTAAAAGTTAGGAGAGACGCGATTGATTAATCGCGTCTGTACAAGAGTTGGGAGTTAGAATACAAAAGCCTTCTGACTCCTGAATCCTGTTTCCATGACAAACTCCCGTCAACTAGCTTTTATCGCCCTGCGAGATGTTCATAAGGGGGCTTATGCTGATGTTGCCCTAGATAGAGTACTGCAAAAAGTCAGTTTGCCTGATAACGATCGCCGCTTACTGACAGAATTGGTTTATGGGAGCGTCAGAAGGCAGCGTACTCTTGATACTCTTATTGATCAACTCGCTAAAAAGAAATCTGATCAACAACCTCAAGACCTCCGCACCATCTTACATCTAGGTTTCTACCAGTTGCGCTATCAAGAGCGTATTCCTGCCTCAGCTGCTGTTAATACCACTGTCCAACTCGCTAAAGAAAACGGTTTTTCTGGACTCACAGGTTTTGTTAACGGTTTATTACGCCAGTATCTGAGAAAAGCAGGGGTGCAGGGGAGCAGAGGGGCAGAGGAGAAAAACTCATTGTTACTCCCCCACTCCCCACTCCCCACTCTCCACTCCCCACTCTCCCATTTTGATCCGTTACAACTTCCAGAAAATCCAGTGGAACGCTTGGGTATTTTACACAGCTTCCCTGACTGGATTATTCAAGTTTGGTTAGAACAATTGGGTTTGGTTGAGACAGAACAATTGTGTGAATGGATGAACCAATCCCCAACAATTGACTTGCGTATCAATCCTCTTCGCACTTCGATGGAGGAAGTTGAGGCGGCTTTGCAATCTGTTGGTATTTTGGTGAGACGGATTCCTCATTTACCCCAAGCTTTACGATTTATTGGTAATACTGGGTCAATTCAAAAACTACCTGGTTTTAAAGAAGGTTGGTGGACTGTACAAGATGGTAGCGCTCAATTGGTAAGTCATTTGCTCAACCCCCAACCGGGTGAGGTGGTAATTGATGCCTGTGCTGCACCAGGGGGTAAAACAACCCACATCGCTGAGTTAATGGCAGATAAAGGGAAAATTTGGGCTTGCGATCGCACTCCTTCTCGTCTTCGCAAACTCCAAGAAAATTCTCAACGGCTAAATTTACAATCTATTCAAATTTACACTGGTGACAGCCGCCACTTCAACCAATTTCAAAACACCGCAGACCGCGTATTGCTTGATGCTCCATGTTCAGGGTTAGGAACCATGCACCGTCATGCTGATGCTCGTTGGCGACAGACACCAGCATCTGTCCGCGAACTTTCGGTGCTGCAAAAAGAATTGTTAACACATACATCTACTTTTGTTAAACCTGGTGGTCTACTAGTTTATGCCACCTGTACATTGCATCCAGCAGAAAATGAAGAAGTGATTTCAGCATTTTTAGCTGAGTCACCGAATTGGCAAATTGAGTCTCCCAGCGGCGTTGAGATACTTGATTCTGCCCATAGCACACCTCAAGGTTGGTTCAAAGTTTGGCCCCATCAACAGGACATGGATGGCTTTTTTATGGTGCGCTTAAGAAAAACCAATAATTCCGAGTGAATACGGTTTGGGATTGTACGATTTGGTGGAGGCCTGAATCTACCAGAGGAGGCAGCAATGGTTACCCCTTCCAATGTCAAAAACTTAGTTAAAATCCTGATTGGAGCCGCCTGGATTGATGGCAGAATCCAGCCAGAAGAACGGCAATATCTCCGAGAAATAGCTCAAGCAAAAGGTTTAGCTAACGATCCAGAAATTAAGCCTTGGCTGTACGAATTGGTTCCTGTACAGCCAAAAGAATGCTATGACTGGGTGCGGGAGTATTTAGGCGATCGCCCCAGTCTTGAAGATTGTGAAAATCTGATTGAAGCCATCAGTGGCTTAATTTATAGCGATGGTGAAGTTGCCGTCGAAGAAGCTAGGCTCCTAACGGAATTGCAGGATATAGCTAAGGCGAATGACTCAACTCAACCGGCTCATACTGCACTTCTTAAACAAATTCAAAAGCTTTACCGTCGTTGGGTTGAAGTGCAAAACTAATCATAGTCAAAAGCCCATAGTTTAATAATTAATGACTATTGACTAATGACTAATGACTAAATTATGACTTCGGATCACCCAGACCCGGAGTTTCTTCTTTATCAACCTTAGGCACAAAATCAGGACGCTCTTTGCTTTCCCAACCTGCGGGGCGTTTAGAGTTGTACCAAGCTATTGAACCAATGGTTACAGCAGCAATAAAACCAACGACATATACCAAGGTGAAAGCAAAAGGAAAATTACCACCACCTGTTGCGACTGAATCTGCTGCCTGCATCAATATATGCATGAGTATATTCTCCAATGTTAAGTAACACTACTTGACACACTATAGAATGAGCGTATCACTTAACATCCCTCTGGAGTTTAGTTTCAGCAACTTCATATTGTAGAGAAAAGAGCATGGGGTAGGGTGCAGGGGAGACAAGGGGACAAGGGGTAGGGGGCAGGGGGCAGGGAGAAGAGTTTTCCCTTCTGCCTCTTTTCAATGCCCAATGCCCAATGCCCAATGCCCACTTTTCATTAATTAGAAGGTCTAAGTCTATCCCGCCATGATGGTTGTGACGGTGAAGAACCTGAAGAACCGGAACTATTGGCAGGAGGGGAAGATCGCCGACTTCTTCTAGGCGTGGGAGAAGAATCAGATTCTACTGTTCTAGTTCGCCGCCGTGGAGTAGATGACTCTGAGGAAGAGTTATTGGAACTTGATTCTTGAGTGCGTAGGCGTAGCCCGCCGTAGGCATCGCGCCTTCTCCTTCTTGGGGTATAGTTACTTGATTCCTGTTCTTCTTGAGAATATCTCCTCCTTCTACGTCTCCTAGAGGAACCACTTTCCTCAGAATTTCTAGTACTTTCCCCTCTTGAGTCATCATTAGAAGAAATAGAACGATTTAGGATTTGTTTGGGCTTGATGGACTGGGCTTTAATAGTGCCTTTACGACCTTCTAACTTGGGTCGTTTGGGAAACTTTTCGACAGGCATCTCCTCTACCGCTTTTTTCATAAATTCGCGCCAGGTGTAAGCTGCACTACCACTACTACCGTATGTGGGGCGGTTGTCATCGTTACCTAGCCAGACCCCTGTTACCATCTGGGGAATGTAGCCAATGAACCATAAATCACGGGCTTCGTCGGAGGTGCCGGTCTTGCCAGCAACGGGTCTATTACCTAATTGAGCAGCACCACCAGTCCCCGCTTCTACTACGTTGCGTAGCATCCAAGTCATGATGGCGGCACTGTCAGCGTCAAGCGCCCGTTTAGACTTGAAATTCGCTGACCAGATCACCTTCCCCTGGCGGTTAAGGATGCGAGTAATACCATGAGGCTCTGTGTGCAATCCCTGAGTAGCAAAACTGCCATAGGCGCTGGTCAACTCTAGTAGATTCACTTCATTTGAGCCGAGAGCCAAAGAGTAGGTGGGCTTGAGTTGAGATTTTATCCCCATATCATGGGCAACTTTAATCGTTGGCGTAAATCCCACATCAATCAACACCTTCACCGCAATAATATTAATAGAACGGGTGAGGGCATCGCGGATGTTCATGGAACCCCGAAAGTTTTCACTATAGTTTTTCGGTTCGTAGCCGTCTACAACAAAGGGTGCATCCTGGTATGCATCGTAGGGGCTTTTACCGCTAGCGATCGCAGTAGCATATACAAATCCTTTAAATGTCGATCCTGGCTGCCGTTGTGCCTGGGTAACCCGATTAAACTGGTTTTTACCAAAGTCTTTTCCCCCAACCATTGCCTTAATTTCACCGTTGCGGGGGTCAATGGCTACCATTGATCCTTGCTTAAAGTTTTCCCAGCGTCCTTGATTTCGCAGCGTTTTGGCAACCGCCTCTTCTGCAATTTTCTGCCAAGTCGGGTTCAACGTGGTTTCTACTACTAACCCCTCACTTGCTAGCACGTCAGGAGAAACGTACTTCGGCAATTCTTTTTGGATGTAGCTGGTAAAGTAGGGTGATTCTACTTGCACTCGCTTGGGTAAACTGCTTTTGAGAGTTAGCGGTTCTTGGACTGCTGCTTGTCTTTGTTCTGGCGTAATTATTTTATCTTCTTGCATCCGTAGCAATACCAGATTTCGCCGCCGTTTGGCAGCTTCTGGATTCTTGTCTGGAGCGTATAAGCTAGGAGCAGGAGCTAATCCAGCAATCGTGGCCATTTCTGCTAAAGAAAGCTGGTCTGGCGATTTACTAAAATATACCCAAGATGCATCTGCCACACCATAAGCTCCAGCTCCCAAATAAACCAGATTCAGGTAACGCTCTAAAATCTGATCTTTGGTTAATTCATTCTCCATTTTTTGTGCTAAACGGACTTCCTTGAGTTTGCGCCAGATTGTCTGTTCTTGTTTCAAGAAGAGAATCCGCGCTAGCTGTTGGGTGATGGTACTAGCACCTTCGACCACACCTTGCGATCGCAAATTATTCAAACTTGCTCTGGCAATCCCTTGAGGATCAATTCCGTTGTGTTGCTTAAATCTTCTATCTTCTGAGGCGATAAAAGCTTTTTTTAAATTATCTGGTATTTGTTCTAGCTTTACCTGTTCTCTAGTTGCTTCACCTTGTTGTTGTAATATGGTTCCATCGGCAGCTTTGATGGTCAGTGTTTGCTCTCTAAGAACGGCATTTAACTGCGCCTTATCTGGCAAAGTCCGATCTATTAAACTAATGCCGTATATTAAGGCAACTATCCCACCACCTAAACCCAAGCCTGCCCAAAACCAGATGCGATGATAGAGTGGTTTACCGCGAGTTGCCTGATTAACCTTCATCCTAGGTAAAATTTTCATTTGCTCAGTAACTGCCTCGCCTGTGCCATATATGCTGGTGGTAAGCTTTCATTTGCTCCTCCTTGTCCAAAGTCACTCAAATTAGTTGGTCTTCGCTTGAACCAGGAGGTAAGCTTCCCCACGTCAGTTCCTCGCTTAAGTTAGTAACTATAATAACCACCATCAATCAACTTTGGGGTTAGCGCACCACCTCTGTGTTAGTATAATATCCTATAAATATTTAACTAAATTCACTATACAAATAATGTTTTTTAGATTTAGTTAATTTAGTTTTGTAAAAATACTGTAATTTTTGATAGCTATTCGGAATATAAAAGTTATTGGCATTTTCTGGAACAGGTGCAAGGAAGTATTCACAAAGACAGCCAAAAAACGGCTTACTCAAGGATAGTACGATGCCTATGGCGAGCCACGCCGAGGCGAAGCTAAGGAGAAGCGCCGTTGCCCTTGGTAGTAACATGGGCGATTCACAGACAACTTTAGAAGCAGCTATAGAAACTTTAGCTCAAACGCCAGGTATTGTCTTAGAAGCCAGATCCAATTGGTACCAAACCAAAGCTGTTGGCCCACCACAGCCAGATTACCTAAATGGCTGCGTCACATTACAGGTAGAAATGCTACCGCAGCAGTTATTAGAAATTTTGTTAGGAATTGAACAGCAATTTGGGCGCGTGCGTCAGGAACGCTGGGGGCCAAGAATCCTAGATTTGGATTTGTTATTATTTGATGACTTTATTGTGGATACACCAAATCTTCAGATTCCCCACCCACGAATGCGGGATCGGGCCTTTGTGTTAGTACCGCTAGCAGAAATTGCCCCAGATTGGATAGAACCAGTATCCGGGTGTGTTATTAAAGAACTGCTGAAAGAGGTAGACTGTTCTGATGTACATTTATTGATGGGGAATTAAAAATACCATCCTTAAACGCAGAAGAACGCTGATTTCACCTCTGTATTCACAGATAATCAGATTTTACTATGCCATTAGGTAGAGAATTACCACAACTATTAAGACAACGCCTGTTTTATAAAGGACGCAAGTTTGATTTTGAAGTTAATCGCTTACGCTTGCCTAATAAATCAGAAGGGGAATGGGAATGTATTCGTCACCCTGGTGGCGCTCTAGCTGTGCCGATAACGCCAGAGGGCAAACTTGTACTCGTGCGCCAGTATCGTTTTGCAATTCAGGGACGGATATTAGAATTTCCGGCGGGAACTGTAGAACCAAATGAAGATCCCTTAGAGACAATACAGCGTGAAATCGAAGAAGAAACTGGTTATAGTGCCCAAAAATGGGACAAATTAGGCGAATTTTTCCTAGCTCCCGGCTATTCTGATGAGATTATCTATGCTTTTCTGGCGCGAGATTTGGAAAAGCTGGAAACACCACCACCACAAGATGGAGACGAAGATATCGAAACTGTGTTTTTGACTCCCGAAGAATTAGAGAAAGCGATTCTGGAGGGAGAGCCGGTAGATGCTAAATCAGTTTCTAGCTTTTTTCTGGCGCGTCCGTTTTTAATCTAATACCAATATGCTGCTAGAGTTAGCAATGCCTACGCAAATGCTGACGAGATGATCGTTAATAATGATTTGAGTCGATACGTGGAACATCCGCGTATCGGCTCATGCTTGGCATGATAAGCTCTAAAAATAATGTCAATTTTTACGCTGTAACCAAGCAAAGGCTTCATTAACAGAGAGGCTATTCAATTGGAGAACAGTTGCGAGGATGGTTGAAGTGCGGAATGTAGGTTTTAATAGCAATTCTCTCTAAATTTTAAGTAGACGCCCCCTTCCCCCTGCCTCAATTCTGTAGAACCTGTGCGATCGCTTGAGAAATTGGTAAGCCAGGACAGCGTTCTAACCAGAAAAACTCGCCAACTGGGTTAACCTCAAGAAATACATGACGACCATCAGGAGTCAAAATAATATCAATAGCTCCGTAGTTCAAACCAAATTCTGCCATGAGTTTGAGCAGTTTCTCTTCAACATCTTCAGGCAAAGTGTATGCTTCCCAAGCGTCGAGTAAGGCAATTCCCTGTTTACGCCAATCGTAACGCGCCTTATCCAAAGCTTGAGAATCAACCGCAGCCGTCAGCACACGTTTGCCTACAATAATTGTCCGCAATTCCAATGCTTTAGGAATTTTTTCTTGAAATGTCATTGGGCAGAAACGTAATCCATCGAGGTTGTCCAGATCCTCAGATGAAATTAGATTCGTAAACACAACTTTTTCTCGTTCTTGTTCATCGTAAATAGCGAAAGAAGAGAGCATCTTTGTAATCATTCCCTGCTTACACTCTTGGGCAAATTGCTTCACTGCCACTGGATTGTTTGTAGTCAGGGTGTGTGGCGTATCTAGACCGATCTCTCGTGCTATTCGTAATTGCAGTTGCTTATTGTCGGCTCGGCGAATATTTGGCACAGGGTCGAGATGGAAACCCTTAATACTGGCAATCATTCCGTCAATGGTGACGCGAGATTCTTTGAGTGAGGCTTGTCTGAGTTGCTCGTCCATCAAGTCGGGAATTTTTGACCCAATTGCAATGCGGCGATACCAAACTGCTGATACTTCACTCAAATCTAATGTCTGATCTTCAACACTCAGAGTAACTCGCTCACTTCCCGCATAGTAAACATCTAAGGTAATTTCTGTGGGAAATCGGTCTGTGTCAAAACGAAATGCTTTTCCTCCTTGGGCTTCAATTGCCTGAATAACTAGAGGAATACTTTCGTTGTCTTGGCTGTGAGTAATGATTAAAACAGTCACGTCGCTTCGCTCCGAATTAAAAATTAGAAATTAAAAATTAAAAATTAACAAGTTTCTAAATTTATAAAGGCTGTCAGTTGGTTTTAAGTAAGAGCATTTTGCTTAGGGCTTGTTGAAAGTAGTGCAGATGCGATCGCGTCTGCGATCGGGTATTCCAAATCTCTCTCCAGCATCCCCCACTCTCCTGTAGGATTAATTTCTAAAAAAACATATTCCCCTGATGGCGTTTTGATGAAGTCAAATGCTCCAAAAATCAGTCCAAACCTTGCCATAAAAGCATCCAGGCAACGGATTAATTTATCAGGTAATTGATATGGTTGCCAGGTAAGAGCCTCTTTTGTTCCACGTCGCCAATCTTGGGTGGATGCTGCATACTCAGAGGCATCCAATGCCCCGACAAAGAGATTACCATTCACATACACTGCACGTAATTCTAGTTGTTTGGGGATTTGTTCTTGAAACACAACTGGACAATAGCGCAGTGTTTCAGCATCAAGTAAGTCTTCTTCTTTAACGGCGCTAGTATACATGAAAAAAGAGGAAGCTTGCATTCCATAAGAAAGAGGTCTGAGTAGCTTGGCAACCATTTTTCCTTTAACTTCCCCAAAAAACTCTCGTGCTTGTTGAGGATTGTTGGTGACGATAGTCCGAGGTATGACAAGACCAACTTCCGATGCGATTCTTAGTTGGCGTAGCTTGTTCTCAGCTGCACTAATCCGTTGTAAATCATCCACCCAGGTAGCTTCCCTCAGACTATCCCAAAAGCCATCTAAAACTGCGAGTGATTCATTAGAGCAGGCTGCTTGGAATTTTGGAGCTAATTCTTTACCTAGATCGGGTTGCCAGATACGTCGCATCCATACTGCTTGCACTTGCTCGGTGTTCAGGGAGCTTAGACACGGAGCGGCTTGTCGTAAGACATCGCTATATTCTAGTTTATGATTGCTCCCAGAGTTACTTAAATTCGCCTCGATTTTTACTGTCATCGGAAATTTATCAGTATCAAAGCGAAATGTCTGTGCGCCTCGTTTTGATACAGCTTCTGCAACTCTATCTATTGTGAAGTAATCACCACTATGGGTGATTAATAAAACCACATCACGGTCAGCGTGCATAAAATATTTTCATTAGGTTTTTGTATTATCCCTACTGTCAACTTTTAAAAAAATAAAGCATTAAAAAGTAAACTTAGTTTTAATGGCAAGCCAACCCCTAAATGGAGTTGGCAAAGCTAACAGTATTTTTATTCTAAGAATATTTTTCAAAACCGCATCTCTGGTCTACTCAAAAGTATGCAGTTATTCTATTAACTATCGGCAAACTTCATCGCTGTCTGAAGGATACTTCCTAGTTTCTACGATGCCGTCTTCATTATCAGAAGGGAACTTCAGAGTTACAACTTTGCCTCCGCCGCCGTCTTCATTATCAGAAGGAAACTTCTGAGTTACGAATGTGCCTCTGCCACCTTCCTCATTATCAGAAGGGTACTTCTTAGTTACGGCTATGTGTCCACCCCCAATCTCTTCTGATTCTTGATCAGATAGGTCTTCAAAGCTTTGCCCTTCTAAAAATCTGGCAAAGAAGGGTACTGCTTGTGAATTCAGTTCTTCTGGTTTGTTTTCAGACATAATTCTCTCCTTTGGTTAAGTAAAAATAAATTTATGTTGATCTCAATAATATTACATAGGGTTTCATCTTTAACTACATGAAACTCGTTTGAAATTATTTGTAATATTTGCGTAAAAATACTTTTGTTCTTTTTTATCTAGTTAGACTAGCAAGATCAAGGGAAAGTCAAACACAGAATCAAAGGGAATTGACGTTATACACTGCGATTAGTACAGCGCGGCGGAAATAAAAAACTCCACGCCACTTGCGGGATAGAGTTTCCCGCCGACTTCCATAAACAACCCATTCCAAATCAACAAGACGCGATTTATCGCGTCTAAAATACTGACACGTTAAAAAGACGCGATAAATCGCCGTCTCTACAAAGAATGGACTCGTCAATTATTCCTTGAC
>NZ_JAYGHD010000355.1:0-20458 GCF_034932245.1 Nostoc sp. UHCC 0251 | reverse complement strand
GTGGTTTTTAATCCTGCGCCGGTCTGAATCCCCGACTGATTTATTCTGACTCCTGTTAGCGGATAGCTAAGGTTTAGCCCATTCAGAATAGCTGAATTCTTCTTCAAAAAGGTTCTAGCTGTAACTGTCCATGTAGAAAAGTTAAGGATTTTCCTGACTTAACTTTAGGAATTAGGGATTAGATTTTTCACTTGCGCTCACCAGTTGCAAAACAGTTAAGTGATTCATTGATAATAAATACCTTAATTTTTCTATATCGACGCTGAATTATTGTCGTTTTATAACTAAATAAGTTAAAGCAATCTACCAAAGTAGAAACAAATAAAGAGGATAAAAAACTATGAATAAATATTTTGATAATTTAGTAGAATTATTGCGCTACAGAGCAGTTAATCAGTCAGATAAACAAGCTTTTACATTCTTAGTTAATGGCCAGCAAGAGACTAACTTTACTTATCAACAATTAGATTTAAAAGCCAGAGCGATCGCAGTATCACTTAAAAACATTACCACCACTGGGGAAAGAGTACTCCTAATTTATCCACCCGGATTAGAATTTATCGCTGCTTTCTTCGGTTGTCTATACGCTGGAGTCATTGCAGTCCCAGCTTATCCACCCAGACAAAATAAATCTTTATCTCGCTTGCAATCGGTGGTAGCTGATGCAGAGGCGACTTTAGCATTTACCACTACAACCGCTTTATCCAACATCCAAGGACAGTTAACTGACTTAACTAATTTACAATCTCTGCATTGGCTAACTACTGATAACATTAACACTGATTTAGCTAACTCATGGCAACAGTCACAAATCAATAGTGACTCCCTAGCTTTTCTGCAATACACATCTGGTTCTACAGGGATGCCAAAAGGCGTTATGGTTAGTCACGGCAACCTTTTACAAAATTTAGCCTCAATTCATCAGTGTTTTGGACATTCACCCCACAGCCAAGGTGTCATTTGGTTGCCACCCTATCACGACATGGGATTAATTGGTGGAATTCTCCAACCTCTTTACGGCGGTTTTCCAGTCACACTAATGTCACCAGTGGATTTTCTGCAAAAGCCTTTTCAATGGTTAGAAGCAATTTCTCGCTACAAAGCTACTACTAGTGGGGGGCCAAATTTTGCTTATGATTTATGCGTTCGTAAAATAACACCAGAACAACGAAAAACCCTTGACTTGAGTAGTTGGGAAGTAGCTTTTAATGGTGCTGAACCAATTCGGGCGGAAACACTGACAAAGTTTGCAGAAACATTTGCTTCATGTGGTTTTCGCACTAGTAGCTTTTACCCTTGCTATGGCATGGCTGAGACAACCTTAATTGTGGCTGGTGGTGTGAAAACAAATCCACCCACACTAACAAGTATTGATGGCAAAGCATTGTTAGAAAATCGTGTGACTCCAGCATCTGTGAAAAACAATTATGCCCAGACTTTTGTTAGTTCTGGTCAAAATATAGAAAATCATGAAATTGTAATTGTTCATCCTGAAACATTGCAAGGTTGTTCTGATGATGAAGTCGGAGAAATTTGGGTTAGAGGTGCAAGTGTCACTCAAGGATATTGGCGAAAACCTGAAGAAACACAAGCCACGTTCTCTGCTTATTTAGCAGATACCAAAGCAGGGCCATTTCTGCGAACTGGTGATTTAGGCTTCTTGCAGAGTAGAGAATTATTTGTAACTGGTAGGCTGAAGGATTTAATTATTGTTCGCGGACGTAACTATTATCCTCAAGATATTGAATTGACTGTAGAAAAGAGTCATCATGCACTCAAATCTAGCTCTAGTGCAGCGTTTTCAGTTGATATTAATGGACAAGAGCAATTAGTAATTGCTTGTGAGGTAGAGCGTGAATATTTGCGAAAACTAGATGGTGATGCCATAGCCAAAAATATTTTAAAAGCTGTCGGGGAAGAACATGAATTACAAGTTCATACTGTATTACTGCTAAAAACAGGAAGTATTCCCAAAACCTCTAGCGGTAAGATTCGCCGTCGTGCTTGTCGGGCTGGTTTTATAGCTGGGGATTTAAATATAGTGTGGGATTGGAGTAAGAATCCTGAGAATAAATCAGAGTTCCGCAATTTATTAGCAGATGTAGATTATTTAAAGCAGCAAATAGAAGGTAAAAGGCAGGAAAAAGAAGTAATAAGACCACAATTAGATAATATTCGAGTCAAATTACGCAACATTGTAGCGAATTTATTACAGGTGGACTTTGCGGAAGTTGACATTCATCAATCTTTGATGGCAATGGGTGCAGATTCTCTAGTATTAGCTGAAGCTGCTGAAGCTGTCGAAAATTTGTTTGGAATTAATATTGAACTCCGCCAATTGTTTGAAGAGTTAACAACCCTTGATGCTTTGGCGAATTATATTAATCAGAATCATTCTTTAGAGGCTAATTTAAGAGGAACGAACCACATAGACGCGACAGCGGCTACCCGCAGGGTAGGACGCGAAGTAGGAGAAGAAAGAGAAGAAGTGACAAGTCTTTTGAGTGAGGCGCAAAAGCAACTTTGGGTTTTGGCACAAATAGGGGATGATGGTTCGCTAGCTTACAATGTTTCTGCTACAGCAGAATTAAAGGGTGAGTTTCAGCTAGAAGCAATGCGTCAAGCAATGCAAAAATTGGTGAACCGTCATGAGGCTTTGCGAACAGGTATCAGCAGTGAAGGTGATTTTCAATATATCTTGCCTAACTTGGAAGTTGAGATTCCTTTAATTAATTTCTGCTACCTGAATGAAGAAGAACGTCAGTCTCAAGTAGATAAGTGGTTTAAAAAAGAAAGTTTAAAAGCTTTTGATTTGGGTAAAGCTCCTTTATTCCGTTTTCATATTCTCAAGCTAACAGAAAAACACCACTTACTTATGTTCACGGCTCATCATATTATTGTTGATGGTTGGTCAATGGGGATAATTCTGCAAGAATTAGCTGCTTTGTATTCAGCAGAATGCCAGAATTTTGACACCAGACTCAAGTCACCTATGCAATTAACAGAATATATTAAGTGGCAAGAGCAGCAAAGTCAAACACCAGAAATGAAAGTCCATGAATCCTATTGGTTGGAAAAATTCCAAGCTGCAACTCCTATTTTAGACTTACCTACAGACCGTCCTCGTCCACTAATTAAAAGTTACAAAGGAAGCAGACAGACTATTCAGCTTGATGCTAATTTATCCCGTAGAATCAAGAACTTCAGTAGAGAAAATAGTTGCACTTTGTTTATGACTCTACTATCTGTGTACACAACTTTACTTCACAGATTAACAGGTCAAGAAGATATTGTGGTTGGCGTTCCTGCTGCTGGAAGGTTTAAAGGTAGTGAAAGACTGGTAGGTTATTGCTCTCATTTATTACCAATTAGAAGTTATATTGATGACAATGTGACATTCTTACAGCATTTACAAACAACTAAAACTGAGTTGTTAAATGCTTACGAACACCAAGATTATCCTTTTGCTAGCTTAATTGAAAAACTAAAAATATCCAGGAATACAAGTTTATCTCCTCTGGTTACAGCCATATTTAACTTAAACCGACCTTTAGCTGTGCCTAAAATGTTTGGAGTTGAGACAAGTTTGTTACCTCAATCTGTCAGTTTTGTTGATCATGATATCTGTTTCAATGTCAGTGAAATAGACGGTGAATTGATTTTGGATTGTGATTACAACACTGACGTATTTGATAACAGCACTATTAATCGTATCCTAGTAATTTTCCAAACATTGTTGGAAAAAGCTGTAAATAATCCTGAACAATCTCTTGGCAATTTGCATCTATTAAACGAATTCCAACAACATAAAATGTTGGTGGAATGGAATAATACTAACAAAAAATATCCTCAAAATCAGTGCATTCATGAGTTATTTGAGGCGCAAGTAGAAAAAACTCCTAATGCAGTTGCAGTTGTATTTGGAGAGCAAAAACTTACTTATCAAGAATTAAATAATCGTGCAAATCAACTAGCGCATCACCTCCAAACACTAGGAGTTAAACCAGAAGTCTTGGTAGGCATTTGCGTCGAACGTTCCTTAGAAATGATGGTAGGAATGTTGGGTATTCTCAAAGCTGGTGGTGCTTATGTACCGCTTGACTCTAGCTATCCTCAAGAACGCTTGAATTATATTTTGTCGGATTCTAGTGTGTCAATTTTATTAACTACCGAGAATTTGCTGGCACAATTGCCCACTTATGAAGCCAAAGTTATCTGTTTAGATACACAATGGGAAGAAATTTCTAGTCATAGTCAAGCAAATCTTGAGTCTGATGTGCAGCCAAGTAACCTTGGGTATGTAATTTACACTTCTGGTTCTACAGGAAAACCCAAAGGAGTATTAGTTACACATAGGAATTTAGTTAATCATAGCAGTGCGATCGCTCGCCAATTCCATCTCACATCCCAAGATAAAGTCCTGCAATTTGCCGCTTTGAGTTTTGATGTAGCTATAGAAGAAATCTTCCCTTCTTGGTTAAGTGGTGCAACGGTGGTATTGCGTCCCCAGCAAATGTTTGCTTCTTTTGCAGACTTTGTGGAATTTATCAATGCCCAAAGTTTGACAGTATTAAATTTACCTGCTGCATTCTGGCATGAATGGGTTTTACATTTATCTCAATCCCCAGAATTTTTCCCAAGATGTTTGCGGTTGGTAGTTGTAGGTAGCGAACAAGTCAGATGGGAACGAGTCTCTATGTGGCAAAAATACGTTGGTAGTCATGTCAAACTACTCAATGCTTACGGCCCCACTGAAGCAACGATTACAGCCACAGTTTACGAACCAGACTTGAGAAAGTTAGAAAATCAGACTGGTGGTGTACCTATCGGCCGTCCTATCGATAATACCCAAGTTTATATTCTTGATAGAAATCTCCAACCAGTACCCGTTGGTGTTGTTGGCGAGTTGTACATTGCTGGTGCTGGTGTCGCTAGAGGTTATCTCAACCGTCCCGAATTAACCCAAGAAAAGTTTATTACCAATCCTTTTGGCAATTCAAAATTGTATAAAACAGGGGATTTGGCGCGTTATTTAAGGGATGGCAACATTGATTTTATCGGACGCATTGATAACCAAGTTAAAATTCGCGGTTTCCGAATTGAACTGGGAGAAATTGAATCTGTCCTCAACACTCATCCCCAAATAAAACAAGCAATTGTCATTGCTAGAGAAGATAATCCTGGTAGTAAACGTCTAGTAGCTTATATAGTCGCCAACTCGGATACGCTCAACATTCAACAATTGCACTCTGAACTTAAACAAAAATTACCTAATTATATGCTTCCCAGTGCATTTGTAACCCTCGATGCACTACCCTTAACTCCTAACGGAAAAGTAGACCGTAAAGCATTACCAGCACCAGATAAAAATACAGAAATAGATGTAGTTTCACCCACCACATCCACTCAAGAAATACTAGCCAAAATCTGGGCTGAGGTGTTGGGCGTAGAACAAGTAAGTATTTACGATAACTTCTTTGAATTAGGTGGAGATTCTATTCTCAGTATTCAGGTTGTGACTCGTGCGAATGCAGAAGGTTTAGTGCTGACTCCCAAACAACTATTTCAACACCAAACTATTGCAGATTTATCTACTGTGGTTACTACAAATACCACAATTACGACTGAACAAGGTGTAGTCACAGGCACAGTACCCTTAACACCCATCCAGCATTGGTTTTTTGAGCAAAATTTACCAAATCCCTCTCATTATAACCAGTCTGTGATGCTGGAAGTCTCACCAAACCTCAATTCGGAACTCTTGGAACAAGTTTTACAGCAATTATTGATACATCATGATGCCCTACGTCTGCGATTTACATTGGATGCAGACAATGTTACCCAGTTCAATGCCGAATATGATGAAACACAGGTTTTCACTTGCGTAGATTTATCAGAATTATCTCCAAACGAACAGCAATCAGCGCTGAAATCTACTGCTGATGAAATGCAAACTCAACTGAACTTGTCAGAAGGTTCTCTGATGCGAGCAATACTGTTTCGTCTTGGCAGTAACCAACCTGGACGTTTATTGCTCATCGTACATCATCTAGCAGTTGATGGTGTTTCTTGGCGGATTGTACTAGAAGATTTGTTTACAGCTTATCAGCAACTTAATCATGGTTCAGCAATTCAACTACCAGCAAAAACAACTTCTTTTAAATATTGGGCAAACCGATTGAGTGAATATGCTGTAAGTCCAGCATTAGCTACTGAGTTAGATTACTGGTTGACTCAATCTGCTTGTAATATTTCGCCTTTGCCAGTGGATTATATTGCTGGAAAAGAGAAAAATACAGTAGTCTCAGCAGAACAAGTATCAGTTTCTTTAAGTGTGGAACAAACTCAAGCACTCCTGCAAGATGTACCTTCTACCTACAACACCCACATTAATGATGTCTTGCTGACTGCTTTGACACAAACTTTTACTGATTGGACTGGTGATAATTCTTTGTTAGTTGACTTGGAAGGTCACGGAAGAGAAGAATTATTTGAAGATGTGGACTTATCCCGGACAGTTGGTTGGTTTACTTCTGTCTTTCCTGTGAAGTTACAACTTAACCATCATCTTCAGGGAGAAGCACTTAAATTGATTAAGGAACAACTACGACAGATTCCTAATCGCGGTATTGGTTACGGTGTGCTGCAATACTTGAGTCAGGATAAGGCTATAGCCAAGCAATTACAATCTCTTCCCCAGCCACAAATCAGTTTTAACTACTTGGGACAGTTAGATACAGTTCGTTCCCAATCGATGCTGTTGGGATTCGCCAAGGAGTCAAGTGGACTTACACATTGTCCTCAAGGATACCGTAGTCATTTGCTAGAAATAGATAGTTTTGTGATGGATGGCAAATTGCAACTGAATTGGACGTATAGCAGTAGTTTTCATTGCAGACATACTATTGAGCGTTTAGCTCAGATGTTCATTAAAACATTGGAATCTTTGATTTATCACTGTGTTGATGTGGAAGTTGGTAGTTATACGCCTTCAGATTTCCCTGAAGCTGGTTTGAATCAACAAGAACTGGAATTATTACTCGGCAAACTATCTGTGTGAGCCTCTCTCCATCTTTTCTTCTTTTCTTTTCTTTATGTACTTTGCAGTTCGTTTCCAAAACTAACTTCGTAAAACAGAACTAACAATCATGAACAAGCAAAACAAAAATATCGAGTCGATTTATCCTCTTTCTCCGATGCAGCAGGGTATGTTGTATCACACTCTTTATGCACCCGAATCAGGGGTTTATGTTGAGCAGTTAAGTTGCACTTTAACAGGAAAGCTGAAGATTGCAGAATTTGAGCAAGCTTGGCAACAAGTGGTAGAAAGACATCCTGTTTTACGAACTCTTTTTGTTTGGGAACATGGAAAACAACCTCTGCAAGTTGTGTGTAAGTCGGTAGACTTGCCTTGGATAACTCATGATTGGCAAGATTTCTCTGCTATTGAACAGCAGGAACGTTTGCAGACTTTGTTAGAGACGGAGTGTAAGACTGGTTTTGCACTAGATAAAGCTCCGTTAATGCGCTGTACCTTAATTAAATTGCAGGAAGATACATACACATTTATTTGGAGTCATCATCATTTACTGATGGATGGTTGGTGTTTATCTATCATCCTCAAAGAAGTTTTCGCTTTTTACGAAGCTGGGATTCAAGGTAATAAATTACAGTTAGATTTACCACGTCCTTACAAAGATTATATTCTCTGGCAACAGCAGCAAGATGCTTCTGTTGCAGAACTGTTCTGGCGGGAAAAACTCCAAGGTTTTAATGCTCCTACACCTTTACTAACAGATAAAAACTCTCACCAAAACCAATCTCAACATCACCAAAATCTGCAATTATCTCTTTCTTTGACTGCCAACCTCAAATCCTTGGCGGTGGCAAATCATCTCACGCTCAACACCATATTACAAGGTGCTTGGGCGCTGATGTTGAGCCGTTACAGTGGAGAACAAGATGTAGTTTTTGGCACTACTGTTTCCGGTCGTCCCACTGCTTTATCAGGAGTAGAATCAATGGTGGGATTGTTTATTAATACCTTACCAGTACGAGTCCAAATATCAGGAGAAAGTGAGTTATTACTGTGGCTTAAACAGTTGCAATTGCAACAAGTAGAACAAGAGGAATATTCATATACCCCACTGGTTGATATTCAGGGATGGAGTGAAGTACCTCGTGAAATGCCTTTGTTTGAGAGTCTAATTGTTTTTGAGAATTATCCATTAGATGCTTCGTTAAAAGCACAAAATGGCAGTATCGAGGTTAGCAATGTTTGTAACTTTGAACAAACTAATTATCCCCTCACACTTGTAGCTGAACCTGGGGAAAAATTATCTGTGCGGATTAGCTATGATACTAGCCGTTTTGCAGATGATACCATTAAACGGATGTTAGGGCATCTGCAAGTTTTGCTGGAGGTCATTACCGAAAATCCTGGCCAGAAACTAGACAATCTGCCATTACTCACACCAGCAGAACGGCATCAATTATTGGTGGAATGGAACAATACTAAAACTGAATATCCCCAAGATAGATGCCTTCATGAGTTATTCGAGTCACAAGTAGAAAAGACACCGGATGCAGTAGCGGTTGTATTTAGAAAACAACAATTAACTTACCGGGAATTAAACAATCGCGCCAATCAACTAGCATATCATTTACAAACATTGGGAGTTGCGCCAGAAGTATTGGTAGGTATTTGCGTAAATCGTTCTCTGGAAATGATGGTTGGACTGTTAGGAATTCTCAAAGCAGGTGGTGCTTATATACCCTTAGATCCCACATATCCCCCAGAACGTTTGGCTTATATGCTGGCAGATTCACAATTACCAATCCTATTAACTCAAAAACAACTTTTAGAAAAACTTCCAGAACACCAAGCACAAATAATTTGTCTGGATGAAGATTGGCAAAACTTTGCTAATTACCCTCATAATAACCTTAACAGCAAAGTCAAATCTGACAACTTAGCTTACATAATTTATACCTCTGGTTCTACAGGCAAACCCAAAGGTACAATGATTATCCATAGTGGGATGGTTAATTATTTAAGCTGGTGTACCAAAACCTATAATGTCGCTGACGGGGAAGGATCTACTGTCAATTCTTCTATTGGTTTTGATGCTACTATTACCAGTTTATTTTCTCCTTTATTGGTAGGACGAAAAGTAGTGCTTTTGCCAGAAGAAGATGAAATTGAAGAACTCAGAAAAGCTTTGTGTTCTGGTACTAAGTTTAGCTTGGTAAAAATTACCCCTGCTCATTTAGAAATTCTCAGTCATTTATTAGCTAATGAGCAAGTAAACATTCAAACGCAAGCATTTATTATTGGTGGCGAAGCCTTATCAGAAAAAGTAACTTCCTTCTGGCGACAAAAAGTACCGTCAACTAAATTAATTAACGAATATGGCCCCACAGAAACAGTAGTAGGATGCTGTATTTACGAAGTTGAAAAAGAAAGCTACCCAGGAGGTAATATTCCCATCGGTCGTCCCATTGCTAACACGGAACTATATATTTTAGATCGCCACTTACAGCCAGTTCCGATTGGAGTTGTGGGTGAATTATATATCGGTGGTGCGGGTGTCGCTAGAGGTTACTTGAATCGTCCAGAATTAACTTCAGAAAGATTCATTGATAACCCCTTGAATCAATCAAAATTGTATAAAACTGGGGATTTAGCTCGTTACCTCCTAGATGGCAATATTGAATATGTCGGACGCATCGACCATCAAGTAAAAATTCGCGGTTTCCGTATTGAACTTGGAGAGATAGAAGCCTTAATTGCCCAACATCCAAACGTTGCTTCTACAACAGTGATTGCTCGTGAAGATAAGCCAGGCGATAAAAAGTTAGTTGCTTATATTGTTCCTGAAAAATCACAAGTTTTTAGTAGCAATAAACTACACCAATTTCTGCAAGAAAAAGTACCTCATTATCTGATTCCATCTGCTTTTGTGCAACTAGATATTTTACCCCTAACCCCTAATGGTAAAGTAGACCGCAAAGCATTACCCGCACCAAATAATTCTGAGATTTATGCTTCTCATGACTTTGTTGCTCCTAGAAATGAAATAGAATTGCAATTAACACAAATCTGGGAAGATATTTTAAATCTTCGACCCATTGGAGTTAAGGATAACTTTTTTAACCTTGGCGGACATTCACTCTTAGTAGTGCGGTTGATGGCTCAAATTCAGCAGCATTTTGATATCAATTTACCGTTAGCAACAATCCTCCAAAATCCCACGATCGCACAGATAGCAGATACTCTTCAGCAGCAAACAGATACTCTGTCTAATTCTGCATTAGTTGCTATTAACCAAAATGGCTCTAATAGACCTTTCTTCTGTGTCCCTGGAGTTGGTGGCAACGGTTTGTATTTCTACAATTTGGCGCGTTATTTAGGTTCAGAACAACCCTTTTACACTTTCCAAGCACAAGGGCTTGATGGTAAATCAACACCTTACACCAAAATAGAAGATATGGCTACTCATTATATTAAAGCCATGCAAACCGTACAACCTCAGGGGCCTTACATTCTGGGAGGTTATTCATTTGGGAGTAACATAGCTTTTGAAATGACCCAACAATTACAAAACCAAGGTCATGAAGTTGCTTTACTTGCTGTTATAGATAATTTTGCACCAATTGATAGGAATAAACCAAAAGATTTTTACTTGGATGAAAAAACTAGGCTAAAACATATAGTTCGTGTCATGGAACGCCTATCTGGGAAAAACGTAAAAGTTGACTATGAGGCTTGGCAAAAACTCAATTCTGAGGAACAGTTAAATTACCTTCAGGAACAATTTAGCGAAACTACAACTGATCAACTGCGTGGTTTAATACAAGTTTTCGATGCCAATGTCCAAGCTGGGATTAATTATCTAGCAAAAGATATCTATACGCATCACATTACTCTTTTTCAAACCAGCGGTGATGATGCGGAAGATACTTTTATTCCATCAGATGCAGCATGGGGTTGGCATGAATTTGCTTCTAAACCAGTGGAAATTTATACAGTTCCAGGGAACCATCACACTATGTTGAGTGAACCTCACGTTCAAGTATTAGCTCAAAAGCTAAAAGCTTGCATCAATCAAATTCAACTAGTGGGAGTTGCATAAGATGATTCAACCCCTAGCCGCCAGAGGAATGCAAGTTTTTATACTAATATGGCTGGGACAAGTAGCCTCCTTAACTGGTTCTGGATTAACTAACTTTGCCTTGGGCGTTTGGGTATATCAGAGTACTGGTTCTGTTACTCAATTTGCTTTAATTTCTTTATTTGCAACCATCCCACGAGTGATAATCTCCCCTCTGGCTGGTGCTTTGGTAGACCGTTGGCAGCGCCGTTGGGTAATGATTATTGCCGATTCTGGCGCAGGTATTAGTACGCTATTATTATTCCTGCTGCTAGCTACTAATAAACTAGAAATTTGGCACATATATCTAGTTACAATTGCCAGTGCTAGTTTTAGTGCCTTTCAATGGCCAGCTTATAATGCTGCCATAACATTAATAGTTCCCAAAAAACAGCTGATTCGTGCTAATGGCATGATTGAACTGGGAGAAGCTTTACCTCAACTTGTTTCGCCTGTGCTAGCTGGTGTTTTGTTAGCAAATATCCAGCTACAGGGAATTATTATGACTGACTTTATCAGCTTTCTTTTCTGTTTCTTTATCCTTATAAGTATTCAGTTTCCACATGAGAAAAATACTATTCCCAAGAAAATAGCTAAAAGTTCATTAATGAAAGAAATAGTTTATGGTTCTCAATACGTTTTTCAGAGAAAAGGATTGTTAGGACTGCTAATATTTTCTGCTGTTACTGACTTAGGATTAGGAGTAGTTCAAGTATTAATCACTCCATTGGTATTGTCCTTTGCTTCACCAACTGCTTTAGGAAGTATTATGTCTATTGGTGGTATTGGTATGTTAATGGGTAGTTTAGTTATAACTATCTATAAGTGTGAGCAACGCGCAATTAATAGTGTATTTATATTTCAGTTATTAGGTGGATTATCGATTTTAGTCGCCGGATTAAAAACTTCTGTTAAACTCTCAGCATTGGCGGCGTTTTTATTCTTTTTTGGCTGGCCAATCATCAACAGTTCCACCAGATTTATTTTTCAAAAGAAAGTCTCGTCGGATGTTCAAGGAAGAGTCTTTGCATTAATTGGAGGAGTTACGGGAATATCTTTTCCTCTGGCTTATTTAGTGGCTGGGCCTCTTGCAGATAGAGTTTTTGAACCCTTAATGTCTGCTAATGGTTTGCTAGCTGAAAGTATTGGACAAATTATTGGTGTTGGGACAGGACGAGGTATTGCACTAATGTTTGTTTTGATGGGATTAGTAACAATGTTAATAACAATTGTTGGATATTATTATTCTCCTCTCAGAAGAGTTGAAAAAGAATTACCCGATGCAATGTAATATTTGTCATATTTTATGCGATCGCTAGCGCCAATACAAATGCTGACGTTGCTGAATCAGAGTACGAAATGCCAAAATTACCTTCAGTAAATCGCAAACTTTTTTCCAAGAGAGAGCGCCAATATTTGGTAACTTGAGATACATTTTTTTGCTAAACTATCTCAAACCGTAGGTAGAAATAAATTAGTTTTACTTATAGTTAAGTAATTGCCAAAAACTGCTTTGGGCAGCTTTTACTCTACAAGGTGAATGGAAATGAAGAGGCAAGGAAAAGGGGAAAACTCTCTCCCTTGCCCCAATTCCTCTTCGTTGAGCAGATTTTTCTTCAGCTTTTCTTTATCCACTCAATGTTGCATTTTTTTAAACTTCTGTTACATTACTTAACAGACAGTTACAACTGCTACAACACTTGAACTTTGGAGTTTTACTCATGACAGGTTTTAAGAATCCTGCGCCTATTGTTTCAGAAGATCCTAATGCTGTGCGTTTTGGCTTCACTCCTCAGAGTGAAAACTGGAACGGTCGTCTTGCAATGATTGGTTTTCTGTCTGCGATTTTAATTGAAGCTTTTTCTGGTCAAGGCCTACTCCACTTCTGGGGCATCCTCTAAATTGATGCTAGGAAGGTTGCACGGCTGTGCATTGGTGTCAACTTAAGCTAAAAGCATTTTCAAATCTCGTTTCCAGCCTCTGGGCTGGAAATGCTATTGCTGGTGGCTCTGCCGCCAGCAAGGGAGGCGGAGCCTCTAGGACAGCATTCCCAGCCTGAGACTGGGAACGAGATAAACGAGATAATATCTAAAAGCTGATTATAGGCTGGCTTTCACGTTAAGTTGACACCTATGACGGCTGTGCGCCTCTTAACTGTCAATCCACACAAGTCATTCATTACTAACCTATGGCGGTTGTTGGGATTGGTGCAAAATATTAGATTTTTCCGGTTGAGGGGAAATATAAGTGAATAATTACTTTACATCGAATATGTATAGCTAAAACTCATGGAAATACCTCAACGCGTATCAGTCCGCTACAAAGACGCGTCCTTCAACACTAATGAAATCCGCTTGAGAACTTTTCGGCTTGGGTTACAAATATGGGAAGAACAAACTAAGCCTAGAAAAACAGAGCTTTATCAGTTTATATCGTCTTGCTTGAAACAAGTTGACCGCCAAGATCGTTTTATGTTTTCTCTACTGTTCATAGAATTAACAGACCTCATACGCAATTCTTCGCTGGAAAGGGGAACGAAAGAGGTTCTGATTAAAACAGCTTTTAGGGAGTTTGCTTGTGCATTAACAGATTTTGAAGACGCTGCTAAGTAAGGTTGGTCATGAGGATACTGCTTTTGCGTAGGTGTAGCCTAACTCAGATATCGCCCTGAAGTCAGCTAACCTAATCAAGTAGGATATCTATCTATAAGTAAGCAGCTTTATCATCAGATTAGTTTTTTCGCTGAATGCGCGGATGGGTAGGTGTTGGGGAAGGGGTGACTACAAAAATGGCTGAATTGCCCTATATGCAAGAATTTGAGAGCGTTAGCATTTCTAAAGCATCCGCGCACTTTATGAGGACTAGTTTTCAGCCATTTGCCTCTAGCCAATTCACAACTCCTCGTGTTATGATTCCTGCATTCGCGCAACCGAACCTTGAAAACCAAATAGAGCAAGAATTTCAGAAGCCAGCGATTGCAATTACTTAAAATCCCTATTAGGGATTGAAACTAGCGATAACTTTATCCCCTGAATTAGCAGACACATTGCAATTACTTAAAATCCCTATTAGGGATTGAAACTCCACGCTGAATTACCAATACAGATAAATCTGACTATTGCAATTACTTAAAATCCCTATTAGGGATTCAAACCAATCAGAGGGTAAAACCTATGAAGATGGGGAGAATTGCAATTACTTAAAATCCCTATTAGGGATTGAAACCAGTGTCTATCAACCTACAAAGAAAATCCCCACACTTGGGCAGGGACTTACTCTAAGAGAGTGTTTGAAAAGTAATTGGCTGTGATTTTAAGTACTTTTAGATCCCCCCTAGCCCACCTTAAAAAGGGGGGAACCGGAATCAAAATCCCCTAATTCATCGGGGGATTTAGGGGGATCTAGAACATTTTGCTACCGACAAGAGGACTTTTCAAACATCCTCTAAACAGCTATCAATACAAGGGCAATTAAGATACTTTCGATTGCTGCCATAGAATGAGTTTCAATTCAGAGCAATAGCAACTTCCACCACTAATTTCTCCTTCGTTGTCAACTAGCCAATCATAAATTTGTGTAGCTTTTGCTAATGCCACTTTCTCTGATCGATAAAGCCGAGGAGTAGGGCAGTAGGCTTGGCCATTGATGTGTATAGCTGTAATCTGCCAATAATCGCTCTCTGGTACAACTTCTAAAAACCCGTTACTGTAAGGCTGGATTATTCCTATATTCATCTACAACCATCAAACTCTAAACGAAGGCCACAACAAAGTCGATACCAGCCAATTCTTGCGAGTCAAAGCTGGAATCACCAGGGAATGCAGTAGCAACCCCTACTAATGATTGTGGGTTTGTAGCCAATGAAAATCTGAATTATTAATCACTTTTTGGCTTGATTTCGTTATTGGCAGCAACAATGGTAGGACGAATAGGCACAAACTAGTAATTCGCCAAGTTCGATTGGCGGGGTAAAGGGGAAAGGGCAATGGGGAAAGGTGTTTTATCCCTTCTCCTCTAAGCTTTACCTAATCCTCACTGCTGATCAAATTTAGCGTCTAATACTAATGAACCGTCAGCTGATAGTACGATGTAGCGATAGTTACGTGGAGCCGAACGCCAAAATTGACTCAATTGCTTAATGTTGTAGCCATTGGGTACATTAATTTCAAAATAACCGTGTTCTGGAACCCAAGCGATCCACATACCATTGTTTGCTTGACTGTAGCCCATTTTATTCCAGAACAAATTGCGGATTGATCGCTCTTGCGTTTCGCTAATAGGTACACGCACCTGTCTCCAAGATGGACGCCCAGCATTCCGTATAGCTTCACGAGGCAAGTTGGTGGGTAGCGATCGCCCAATAGTGTTGTAATACCAGCTATAGCGTGCCTTTTCAGTCAGCATATCAAACCGCGTACAAGCGTCATATACTGCCGAAAGCAAGCGGCCATCACTGGCATAAACGCTATGCAAGTAATTGCCGAGTCGTAGCAAGTTCAGGGCTTCCTGTTTGTGTGAACCACGTAGCTGATCGAAACTGGGAGCTAAGGTGATGCGATCGCCTTGCAAGCGTTCATAAACTTTTGTTGTGCCCCAAGGGTAAGTTTCTTGGCGTTGTAATTCATCCCAACGTTGCTGCACTTGCGGTTGCACTTCCTCAAGCGGCTGAACAGATCCAGGACAGTTGGCTTGAGCTTTTGGTATGGCCACTAAAAAGTTTAGTGTAGAGGCGATTGGTAATATCCAAAGTAAGTTTTTGTATAACATATTACTTAGTGTGTCAGGTTTTAACTAGGGATTTGCAAGATTAATACTTTTATCTACAAGCCCAACTAGAAATTTACTAAAAGATAGGGGAGAAGTAGGGGAAGTGCAATTGCATACAGCACAGTATCGGAGGCGATCGCCCCAAAAACATCTTGCATACCCAAAACAAACCACCAGATAGATGAAGAGTGGAGAAACTGATGATATTTTGAGATAAGCAAAAGCAGATAACAAAAAGTAGCTATTATGATCGTTGTCCATCATCTCAACAACTCGCGATCGCAGCGCGTGCTATGGCTGCTTGAAGAATTAGGTATCGAATACGAGATTAAGTTCTATGAACGCGACCAGAAGACGATGCTGGCACCGCCATCGCTGCGTGAAGTCCATCCGCTGGGCAAGTCACCAGTGATCACTAATGCAGATGAGACTGTTGCTGAGTCGGGGGCTATCATCGAATACATAGTGGATCGCTACGGCAGTGGTCGGCTAATTCCCCCATCCGGTACGCCGGAGCGTCTGCGTTACACCTATTGGCTGCATTACGCTGAAGGCTCTGCAATGCCACCTTTGGTAATGAACCTCGTCTTCAACCGTTTTGGTACAGGAGACAGCAGCGTAAACGAAGCATTTATCGCACCCCAGATTAAGCTTCACTTTGACTACATAGAAGGTGAACTTTGTAAGAGTACGTGGTTTGTAGACGAAGAATTTACTGCCGCCGATATCCAAATGAGCTTTCCTCTGGAAATAGTGGCTATGGAAGCCGAACTCATCTCCAGCCGACCAAAGATTAAGCAATTTATCGAGCGCATCCATGCACGACCTGCCTACAAACGTGCCCTTGAGCGTGGAGGCAGATACGACTTCGCCAGCAGTATTCAATAATGCTCGTACTCTGCAATGGTGCAAAGCTCCTGCATAGATGCGATCGCATCTGTTGAGGTCATCAGTGATTATTAAACTGATTAATCAAGATAGCAAACTGCGATCACTGGCTTTAATTAAGCAGGGTATTAAACTGATGCTATGCCGAATAGCCCCAACTTCAACTTAGCTAAACTTACTCTTGTAAAGTTCATCAGACACTTCTTTGAGTTCTGGTTCAACTACTGTCAGATGTTGCTCTAAAATTGCCAGATTGCGAATATTAGACTTGTAGAAAGCATCAAATAAATCACCCACTAAAGGCACAGTACCAACGACTGTTTCCAAACCAACATTAAAAATCATTTTGGCTAAGTCTCGATGGGGGATGCCAAAACGGGTAGCTAGAAATATGATATAAGCTGAAAATGCTGTACTGATCAAATCACCAGCACCTGGAAGCAAGCCGATAATTGGATCTATTCCAATATGAAAACCTATCAGAGGGATGCGTATAGATGTATCCATCAGACGGCTAAGTTTGCGGATGCGATTGAGAGTACTAAGACGTTTAGCAGTGTCCATAATGTCCAATACTTGCACTACTCTTAAGTTGCACCATTTTTAATTATTCGTCTTGTACCGTTAGAAATAATGAGTAGGAATAAAAATCCTGACAACTGGCCAGAAAGTAGATAGACAGATGATCCGTGGGGATACAATCTGGTATCAAGTTTTCCGGCACAACTACCGAAAGTTTTCACTTTAAAAATAAGATAGATAGCAAGTCGGAATTCTTTTGACCAACTTTCGTTTTTGTAATTATCTGAAGAACCGCTTGCTTCTGAAGATATGTAATCGCTATCGCTCCAAATGCAACTACTAAAAAAGATACTGTAAAGTTGCTAGTTAATGCGTGGAGATATTCTGCAACTAAATTTTGCCAGTAATACACAAATAAAATATGCCACAAATATATCCATAAGGAAGATGAACTGATAAAAACAATCAACCTAATCAATAAATTATCACGTTCTAATAAATTGTATCTAACAGACAATTTGTCAACTATAAAGTATGCTAACATCGACATAAAGACTCCATAAGAAACATAGTAAAATTTTGCAGGATATTTAAAATTTTCATTTGAAATAAAATGTCCTAACTTATGGTAAAAATAAACAGCCTGCAACAAAAATAAGCTTAAAAATAACCCAGAGATTAGTAATATGGATTTGTTTTTAAGTTTAGGTATAACCATACCTAAGCCAAATAAACATCCGTAGGGAAGAATATAAAATAAATAATCATTGATTATTACATTGAGGAAAATCGTCCGCGTCAAGAAACTGAAACGTTGAGTTAAAATAAGTAAAAACTCATAACCTAAATAAGTTAGAGATAGGAAAATTAAAAATTTAACTTCAGATTTGCAAAGTCTATATACGTATAGTGCAAAATTTGCAAAAAGTGCCACTAGAATAAATACACGAATTATCCATACATAACCAATACCTTTGAGCAATAAAAAGGTTTCTAATATTTTTTCAAGAGAAAATGGATAAGGTTTAGATAGAAAATAAAATATAATATAAGTCGCAATAAAGTAAAAAATAAAGAATACCCATACAGGAGCAATCAAACGCGGCAATCTTTTTTGTACATAACTCCAAAAAGATATTTGCTTGTTACCGGACGAATAAACATAAAGTGTTCCCGATACAATAACCATCAAAGGAACATCGAAACGTCTAAGATGAAAAAAAACATTATTTTCAGGGCCAATATGGGCAAAAATAATACAAAACAGCCCGATAGTTTTCAAAATATCAAATCTAATATCTCGCTGATTATTGTTTTTTTTCTCTAATATATTACTCAATGTATTACTCCTTTTTTAGGTATATGAAAATATTTTCAATAACCTCAACTTCGTCTTTTTTAATTGCATATTATTATCAAAACACGTAGGATTAGGCTCTTGTTGAAGTTATTTGCTTTCTGAGACTAACACAACTTGGCACTGTATAGTGTTAACAGTGTCAATCGGTAACATTTAAGTAAATATAGAGATAATCGCAAGTATATTTACTTGAATATTGCTGCAAAAGAGACATGTAAAAAATATTGAGTATAATTTATGACGTTGTTGATTAGATGTATTAGGAATACCAATTACATTGCTGCTTTACAATGGAGGTGCTTTACTACTTCTACTAGGGCAGGATGCTAACACAGTCGCATTAGCAGAGATTTATTTAAGAGCGATCGCAGTGGGTTTTATTCCTGGTTTGGGCTTTGCAGTACTTAAAAGCTTTCTTTCTGCTCTGTTGCAACCGCAATTAGTGATAAAGATTAATGGGTTTAGAAAGATTTTCCAAAACATTCTCAACTTTACGGCAAAAGCGATCGCTCTTTGAGGAAAACCTTTTTGGTTTACTGTCTTTTAGTTAATGTGTCAGTTTAATTATTGTCCACTCAGTAAATACAACAAGCTTTGAGCTAAAATTACGTTTTAGTGTGTATATTTATCCAAATATTCTTATTTTAGATAATATTCCTATTGTCTAAAATAAGAAATACGAGGAGTGGCGATCGCACTGAAATTTGATTATTCACTAATCGTAAGATTTTTAGAGGGTACTACCATGCAAAATATGCTAAAACGCGCATTCCTACCTAGCTTGATGGCTGCTACTTTAGCTGGTACTAGCTTAATCCCGGTTCAACCTGCTTCTGCTGATGACCGAGTTCTTAATAATGCAGCCATTGGAGCCGGGGCAGGTGTATTAAGTGGGGTTTTAACAAATTGTGGTTCGGTATTAGACAATGCTTTTAAAGGTGCTGCTGCTGGTGCTGCTGTTAATGCTGCCAATGGTGCAAGACGCACCAGAGCCAGAAGAAGAAACGGACGCTTACCTGTTCAAGATGTCGCTGTAGGTGCTGGTGCTGGTGTATTGGCAGGTGCAATTTCTGGTGGTTGTAGAACTACCTGGAAAAATGGCGTCAATGGTGCTGCTGCTGGTGCTGCGGTTAATTTATTAGATAACAGACCCAGAAGAAGATAATCTGTCATTGATAACTCATAATTTAGTCACCCAGCACGAATTATCAATAAAAACTTTCAGGCGCAGAGTGAACATACTCGCTGGCGGTACTTTTTAAAAGATTGGGGACACAATCCGCTTAAATCAATAGGCCACTCACCCCATCAGGCAGAATTTGCTCGATATGCCTGTGTACATAATATGCACCATCACTTCCTCTGCTTCCACTCAATCTTGTACTCTTTTTCCACCGCCACCATTAGCTTCGCCTGCAAGAACGACAGACAAATAAGGGTTAGGGAAGCAAGCCAACCCCTGCAACAGCCAATCCCCAAAGGGATCACGGCTGGGCACTGCATTCAACTGCCGTAACCAAAGCTGGCAAACAAAATGTGATCCATTGGATCACATTTTTGCTTTAAGTTCTCAAATACCACTGCTACGCCGTGTTTTCTATTTTCTTATAAGGCGATAACGAATCGTACTTGTTTTGAATGCTTTTGACTTCCTGGCTATTAGACATTTAACGCTGTAATTTGATTACATTACAGCTCCTTGTGCATGAGGTCCAAAGTCACTGGTTTTGAGGCAGGAGGCAGGAGGAAGAAGAATAATTTGATTTGT
>NZ_JAYGHD010000354.1:0-20583 GCF_034932245.1 Nostoc sp. UHCC 0251 | reverse complement strand
TCCCGAACCTGCAACCCAACACCCAACACCCAGCCCAGACGAGCTTTCAGCTTAACAAGTGTGCCATTCAGATATATCTAAAGTAATAAGCATAGTCAGTCTTTAGTAGTATTTTCCTCTGTAGGAGAAACTTCTCCACTAAATCTCCACTATTTGTTAATAACTATTGAAGTATTAGAAATAATAAATAATTGAAAAAATAGGGGGCATGGATCATGACACAGTTAACTAAGTTAGTGTCAGCAGGTGTATCTTTACTAACTTTAAATTTAACAGTACTAGCAGTTGGAGCATTAGATAGCTATGCTCAATCATCCCCTACAACTACCTTTAGTGATGTTCAACCTAATTATTGGGCACAGCCATTTATTCGAGGTTTAGCTGCAAGAAATATTGTAACTGGATATCCTGATGGTACATTTCGACCAGAACAACCAGTAGACCGAGATGAGTTTGCAGCAATTATTCGTAAAGCTTTTGACCAACCACCAACTCGCCAGATACAAAGTGGTGCTGTATATAAAGATGTTCCTACAAACTATTGGGCTACTCGTCCCATTGAAGAAGCATATCAACAAGGATTTATGTCGGGTTATCCTGGTGGATACTTTCGTCCCAATCAATCGGTTTCTAAGGTTGAGGCTATAGTTGCTTTAAATAAAGGTCTGAATCTAACTACTGGTAGATCAGCAGTTAGTGTACCCACAGTCACGCAGAGAGTAGTTCCTCAAAAAACCACACAAAAACCTGTAAAAAGACGTATTTTTATGCCGTTTGCATTTAGTATTTTAATGCAGCCTTTATTAATATCAAAAACCCCAGCCGTAGCAGCTAATCCTGTAAATCCTAACCGTCCTGCGTCATTTATTATTACTAACACTTACGCAGATGCTAATAATATTCCGCAATATGCAGTTGGAGATGTAGCAGCCGCAACTAAAGCAAATATAGTAGTCAACTATCCAAATCCTAAAGTTCTTAATCCAAGTAAACCTGCAACTAGAGGAGAGATTACAGCTTTAGTTTATCAAACTTTAGTTTTCCAAGGAAAGATAGAACCAGTTGCTATTAATTTACCTGCTAATCAGTATATTGTTCGTACTCCGCTCAACAAACAAAATGCTCAATAAGTGCGAATTTCTCCGAAATTTTTGCTGATTTCAGGTCTAAAAACTTAGTTATAAACCTCTATAATCTTATGCAGAGGTTTACTTTTGGTTTGATTAACCCGATTTTTTTAAACAATTAATTTAACAGTAATAATTTTTTAGAGATTAATATCTTTCTTGAGAAAGAAGGAGTAAAAAATTATAACTTTACAATTGTAAATATAGATGTAGGAGGAAAAATAATATGGCTTTATATAAACTCGAAGACTTTGCTGGTAACTATAGTGATGAAGATTTTGATAGCTATGAAGTGAAGGACTTTGATGTCTATTCAGATATAAATGACGATAAAGTTGGGACTGTCAAACACATCTTGGTGGATGATTCGGGTCATTTTCGCTATTTAGTTGTTGACACAGGTTTTTGGTTCTTTGGTAGACAAGTATTGTTACCAATTGGGCGTTCCCGAATAAGCTATAGCAATAGACGCGTGTATGCTATTGGGCTGACGAAGGAGCAAGTAGAAAATTTACCAGATTTTAATGATTTGGAACATGTTGATTACGATTATGAGGAACGGGTGCGTGGAGTTTATCGTACTCCAGTAAGACAAGCACCTTTAAGTACCTCAACACCTGTAGAGACATCGATACCTGTAGATGCTCCACCAGCCTCTAGCGATCGCAATACATATACGTATGAAGATGAACCAAATCTTTACGATATGAATCAGCAGGATCATCAAAATCTAAAACTATACGAAGAACGTTTAGTTGCCAATAAATCTCGTGCTAAGACAGGAGAAGTATCTGTTGGCAAATACGTTGAAACTCAGACGGCAAGAGTTTCTGTACCAGTTGAAAAAGAACGTGTAATCATTGAACGTACTACTCCAAACGAAGCTGGTAGAACTGTATCGCCTACTGAAGCTAACTTCCGTGAAGGAGAAGTTACTCGGATGGATCTTTATGAAGAAACCCCTGATATTCAGAAGGAAGCTGTTTTGCGCGAGGAAGTGAAAATTAAGAAAGTAGTTGAACAGGATACAGTTGAAGCCGAAGGTACTGTTCGTCGTGAGGAATTAGACATTAATACGAATGATGAGCGATTGCATGAGAGAAAAAGCTAAATGGCTTTGAGATAACTGTTAATGAAATATCCCCGCACTTACTTAGCTTTTCAAAGTGCGGGGCAATTTTTAACATCGCAATGTGCGGTATACAATAGACATCTGGTGAAAATGATTGTAGAGACGTTGCAATGCAACGTCTCTACAAGGGTTTCAGGTAACGCATAATTAATTCCTGTTGTTGAGAATACTCTGCTACTTGTTGCTCGGCTAGGATGCTGCTTTTGATTCAAGAACAGCAAAATACTTTCACCACATCCTCCAGGGCAACGAAAACCAGCCCATGATAGTGATTGTGATGAAAGCAATGTTCAATAACAAAATTGTAAATCAAAAGTTAAGTCAGGAAAGTCCTTAACTTTTCTACATCGACAGTGACGGCTAGAACCTATATAAATATTACAGTCAACTTTGTGATCCATCGCAAAATTTCAGATTTGTAAGGCAGGAATATCCGTGCAAAAACTGACTTCATCCTATGAATATCAAGTTGGCGGTCGCCTCAGAGTTGATGCACCCAGCTATGTGGTAAGACAGGCAGACGAAGAACTCTACAATGCATTAAAGGCAGGTGAGTTTTGTTACGTTCTCAACTGTCGTCAAATGGGCAAATCTAGCTTGCGAGTACAGGTGGCTAAACGACTGCAAGAGGATGGAATTGCTTGCACAACGGTTGACCTGTCAGGAATTGGCAATAGCAACATTACCGCCGACCAGTGGTATGCAGACATCATCATGCGGCTGGTGCGGAGTTTTCGGCTTTCTACTGAAATTAATGTCCGTAATTGGTTAGGAGAAAGACAAGACCTATCGCCAGTTGGTCGCTTGGCTGAATTATTACAATCTGTTTTACCTGACTTGATTCAGCAGCAGATTGTGATTTTTTTTGATGAAATTGATAGTACTATCAGCTTACCATTTAATACAGATGATTTTTTTGCTTTGATTCGTTGTTGCCACGAACATAAGCGTTTTACTTTTGCGCTGTTGGGAGTAGCTACACCTTCAGATTTAATTATAGATAAAACTCGTACACCGTTTAATATTGGACGAGCAATTGAGTTAAATGGGTTCAATATTTCAGAAGTTCAAGCATTAGAAATAGGGTTAGCGCATAAAGTAGAAAATCCCCAAGCAGCACTGAAGGAAATACTGGCTTGGACTGGAGGTCAACCATTTTTAACTCAAAAACTTTGTCAATTAGTTACACAGCATTGGCATGGGGGAATAGGAGAACAGGGAAACCTTTCTGCCATAGAATCCCCTTTCCTCAAGAAACTGATGCAGGAGATATTGACCCCAAGCGAAGCGATCGCCGATCAAGTATCTGCTATAGTGCGATCGCATATCATAGATAACTGGGCTTCCCTGGATGAACCACCGCATTTAAGAACCATCCGCGACAGATTACTGTGCAACGAACAACGGGCAAGCAGACTATTAGGGCTTTATCTGCAAATCTTACAAAACGGTGGTGTGCCAGCCGATGATTCACCAGAAAAAATCGAATTGCTTTTATCGGGGTTAGTTGTTAAAAAACAAGGTAGCTTACAAGTTTACAATCGCATATATCAAGAAGTTTTTAATTTAGAGTGGGTAGAAAAGCAATTAAAAAAGTTACGTCCCTACGCAGATTTAATTAACGCTTGGGTAGCCTCAAATTACCAGGATGAAACCAACCTGCTACGAGGACAAGCCCTCAAAGATGCTCAAGCTTGGGCGAAAGGCAAAAGTTTGAGTAACATGGATTATCGTTTTTTAGCCGCTAGCGAGGAACTAGAAAAACGCGAAGTACAAAGTGCGTTAATTGCATCTCAACAAGCAAACCAAATTCTCCTCAACGCCGAACAGCAAGCGAAACAAACGATTCGCCGGGGAATGATGGGGTTATCAGTGCTGTCTGTTGTCGCTGTAACTCTCTTGGGAATTTCAGGTTTACTTACATGGCAAACCGCACAACAAAAGCGACAAGTAAGCTTGGGTGAGATTAAAGCCTTAACTCTCTCATCAGAAACAGCTTTTGAGTCCCATAATACCTTTGATGCTTTGCTTGAAAGCCTCAAGGCTGGTATCAAGTTAAACCAGATGGGCTGGAACAATGCAGATACAGATTTAAAAGTGCAAGTAGAAAAGACCTTACGCCAGTCTCTCTACTGGGTACGCGAACGCAACCGTTTAGTAGGTCATGGGGATGTAGTCACAAGAGTTAAATTTAGCCCCGATGGGCAAAAACTCGCCAGCGCCAGTTGGGATAAAACCGTGAAAATTTGGCAACGTGATGGTAAATTATTGCACACTCTGCGCGGTCATACAGATGCAGTATGGAGTGTGAATTTTAGTCCTGACGGTAAGATGGTGGTTAGTGCCAGTCGAGATAAAACCGTGAAAGTATGGCGTGTTGAGGATGGTAAAGAAATTGTCACCTTAAATAATCAAGATTGGGTAGCCTGTGTCGGATTTAGCCCCGATAGCAAGACAGTGGCATCAATGGAATGGAATGGCACCATGAGACTCTGGAACCTACAAGGACAGGAGTTAAAATCTTTCCGTACCCATAAAGCCCCAGTCGTCGCCATTCATTTCAGCCCCAAAGGACAAATGATTGCTACCGCCAGTCGCGATGGTACAGCAAAGGTTTGGAGTTGGGATGGCAAAGAATTGTTGAGCCTGGGAGGGCATGACAATTGGGTGATGTATGTTAATTTCAGCCGGGATGGCAAAAACCTGGTGACGACAAGTCTAGACAAGACTGCAAAAATTTGGGATTTAAACGGGAAAGAACTGGCGACACTGCGTGGTCATACTGATACTGTTGCGAGTGCAGTATTCAGCCGCGATGGTCAAACTATAGCCACAGCCAGCTGGGATAAAACCATCCGACTTTGGAACCGCAAAGGCGAGGAATTGCAAGTGTTGCGAGGACATACTGATGCTGTTTGGGGTGTAAATTTAAGCAAAGATGGAAAACTTCTAGCCAGCAGTGGCGAAGATGGAACTGTGAGATTATGGAATATGGATAACGGGGAAGCCGGAAAATTCCAATCCCTAAGTTTCAATCTTGGTGAAGCTGCGGCAGGAACTATTAGTTTTAGCCCTGATGGTAAAATTTTGGGTACAACTGGTCGTTACACAATGGCGAAACTCTGGAATCGCCAAGGACAAGAACTAGTAACACTTAACGGTCATAGCGATACCCTCAGAAGTCTGCAATTCAGCCCTGATGGACAAATTATCGCTACCGCCAGTCGAGATAAAACCGTCAAACTGTGGAATTTATCTGGAAAAGAAATAGCGACTTTGCACGGACATCAAGCAGATGTCAGAAGCGCAACTTTCAGCCCCGACGGTAAAACCATTGCTAGTGCTAGCTGGGATACAACAGTTAAACTGTGGAATTTGAATGGTAAAGAAATCATGACTTTGCACGGACATCAAGCTGGTGTGAGAAGCGCAACTTTCAGCCCCGATGGTAAAACCATTGCTACCGCAAGTGAAGATGGAAGTGCTAAACTCTGGAATCTTCAGGGTCAAGAACTAGTTACCCTCACAGGACATCAAGCAGGGATACAGGCTGTAAGTTTCAGTCCTGATAGTCAGATTATCGCTACCGCCAGTAAAGATAAAACTGTGAAACTCTGGAACCGACAGGGGAAAGAACTATTGACTTTGCGGGGACATAGAGGCGAGGTGAATGCTGTCAGTTTTAGCCCAAATCGAGAGACGATTGCTACAGCTAGTGAAGATATGACAGTTAAGCTGTGGAACCGTAAGGGAGAAGTGCTGCAAACCCTTGCAGGACTGGATACTGGGGTTAAAAGCGTGAGTTTCAGCCCAGATGACCAGGTTTTGGCTTCTTCAGATTCTCTGGGTAAAGTCACTCTTTGGAATTTAGATTTTGATTCCAGTCCAGAGAAATTGTTGGTGCAGGCTTGTAATTGCGTGAGGGATTATTTGCTCAATAATGCAGATATTAAGGAAGATGAAAGGGGTTTGTGCGTAGGCGTAGCCCGTCGTAGACATCGCATTACCAAAAACTCTCCTTAATTTAGCAGATGGAGCGATCGCTCCTCCAGTTTACAAGGTCTGCGATCGCCTCATAACAACTTACTAAACAGGAGATATACTATTTCTAGCAATAGGATGAAGTCGTTTTGTTAAAGCTTCTAATTCACCACCAGCAAGCAGCAATTCAATAACTTCACGACCTTGAGAAATAAATCTTTCAACTTGATCATCAAAGGTTATAGTACCTCGTAAGACCTCAGCTAGAGGTTTTCTTAAATGTAGATGATGCCAACGATTTGGGCTCCGTACTTCAAATCTGTGATCGTGAAAATCCCATGTACCAGAATTCTCTTTCAATCTTGAGCGCAGTTTAGTATATTCATCAGAATTAAAAAAATCTGCTTCAAATTGCTGCCATCGTTGTATATTAAAACCTAAAATCAAACCAAAATCTAAGCCTAAATGTAAACTTAAAGGTTGTACATTAAAAACATCAGGATCTAAAATAGTACCAACTATTATACCCGGAAACCAACCACCTAAAATATCTAAACCTAATCGTCTATCTTCAATTTTTACTGGCACGCAAGGAATAGGTGCATCTTTGTTAAATCCAATTTTTTCGGATACCCAACGCCAATCAGCTTCAGCAGCACGTAATGTCATGTTTTTTAGGTTAGGTAGTAGTGATTGAGCAGGTAAATAAGAAACTATACTTTCATAAGATACTGGTGCTGCTGGTCCTAAATTTTCCTCTGCAAGCATATCTATAAAATCATGAACTAGACTATCCTCTGATTTTGTTTCTAACCAATGTTTCAAAAACTTATATACATCACTCCAAGTCAGAGCTAAATCAGGCTGTTGTTCATGTTGTCGAGTTAATCCAGTAATTAGAATTAATTTATATTTTTGTGACCATTTTAAGTTAGTTTCTGCATATTCACGATATTTATCTAATTGACCTGGACTTAAATATGACCATATCTTGTGTTCAAATATCAAGGCAAATTGACCAAAATCTGCCACCATATCTATTTGTCCACCAGGAAATGTATGTTGTGTTTTCCACTCAGGTAATATGTGAGTTAAAGGAAGAGGTTCTGGTAATTTTTGATTGAGATAATCTATAAACTCACGAGCAAGCAACTCTTTATTTCTTAAAAGCCAAGCAAAACCTTCAGTAATAAAATTCTCAATAGGATCAAGTTCTTGGCTTTTGGGATATTTACGCAATGCGCTAAACAAGCTATCTGACACGCCTGTATTCTCCATAGATTTAAAGGTGTCTAGCATAACATACAGGCTAAGTAATGTCGTCAGGCGATCGCACTCCACTCACGAAGTAAATCCGGTATTGATCGTTAATCCGAATGCTATGCTGACCCTTGCGTAGGCGTAGCCCGTCGTAGACATCGCCTTTTAAATGTTCAATCCTGGTTGAGAAGTTGTGAGCAGTTTTGGAGCTGTATCATAGAAATAGCTAGGCAGAGCAAATATGAGTATTATACTAACTTCAGAACAGGAACAAATCATTCAAAATTTACTAGCCACAGGCAAATTTAGCAATGTAGGCGAAGTGATTCAAGCTGCATTATCCCTTTTAGAACAAGAAAACCTATCGTATCAAGTATGGCTTGATGAAACTCGTACTCTTGTTGATGAAGGAATAGCATCATTAGAACGTGGTGAAGGAATTGACGGTGAGACTTTTGTTAATCAACTGCTGACAAATTTACAACAGGTGAAAGAGTCTGAAAAATGAGTCAGTATATTATTTCATTACCCGCTTCTCGTGATTTGCGAGAAATTTCTGAATACTTCGCAGCCGAAAATGTTGAATCTGGGGAACGATTGCTACGAGAGTTTAATCAAAAATGCAAACAACTTGTTAGCTTTCGTCTCATGGGAAGACAATATGAAGAATTACGTCTTGGCCTACGAGGTATTCCACTAGATGGTTATATAATATTTTATCAAATTAAAAATAATGGTATTGAAATTGTCAGGGTTGTTAGCGGCAGACGCAATTTAAAATCACTATTTGAGAATGAATAAGGATCAATATCAATTTTTATACGCGATCAATAAAAATCAAATTCTACATATTATCAATGTCAATACCTATCGCTTTTGCTTAAAATTTCCACCTTCCGTTCCGACAGATTCTAGCCGCCTTCTTGCTAGAATCACCCAACGGTAATCAAATGTGGTGTAGCTAGAGGCATTATTTACACAAGTTGTAGATTGAGCGATCGCACTTTTTCTATCCTTTTTGATTTCCAGTACCTTGGCAAATATACAATTCGCTTCCCATCGCTGTTGATTACTGGGTTGTTTTTGGTTCAGCGCGATCGCACTTACCAAATTTTTTCGCGCTTGTGAATAACGATTCTGCTCTATTTCCACCCAACCGAGATTTGTTAATAAGGAGTATCTGATCGGAAAATTATCAGCTTTAACTAAATCTAAACCGCGCAAAAAGAAGCTTTCCGCCGTCAAGTAATCTTGATCGCCAAGATACAAGCGACCCAGATTATTGTAAGTCTCAGCGTTATTACCGGGTAAAGCCTGCATATAATGAGTCCGGGCGTTGGGCAAATTCTCCAAATTCTCGTAGGTTTTACCCAAAAGAAGATGAGCATCAAAATTACCAGAATCAAATGCGATCGCTTGCTTTAAATCCTTTTTCGCCTCGGTAAATTCAGCTTTGGCAAAACTCTGTAACCCAAGATGATAGTAGTATTTACCTAACTGGGGTAATGAATTTTGCAAATAAATCGCTCCTAGTAATAACAGTGCCGAAATACCGAAAGATACTTCACTACAGTAACGCTCAGGTAACTTCAGTTGATGCAACAGTTTTTGTAACTTCTCTCGCCCGGATTGGGTTAAACTGCCAAAAACTAGTAGTGCGATCGCCCCATTCCCCACTAATCCAAAAGTTGTCAGCAAATCCAAACCACTGACAATAAATTGTGAACTGAAAGTGGCTAAAAAACTGACTACAGCCGTTAAATTAATAGTTGTCAGTCCATCCCAAATCGCATCAAAACGAGTCCAAGGATCTGATTCATCCGATTCCAAAAACCACCACCAAGCTTCTGCGGGAGGATGGATGCTACTGCGCCAGTCTTTCAGTTGCCCGGCTTTGACAATCTTGTTGGCTTGGGCTTTCAATCGTCTATCCAACTCCATGAGTTTGGTAACTTCATCTGGAGGTATTTGAGCTACCTTCAACATGATTTCTGCATGAACTGCATCCCGCGTCAACAAAACAGCTAAGATTTGCTGTGGAGATAAGTCTGATTTTGTCTCCTCAATTGCTAGTAATGCTTGCAGGTAATCATTGAGGATATGGCTATTTTGTGAGGTTGTATTAACAACGTTAGTCATTCTTATGGCAAGAATAAATTACTTAACTTTGTAAGTCTGCAAATTTTATATTGATACAAACACTGATCTACGCACTTCTGCAATTCGTAGTTTATGCAAATAAAAACTGTGCAGTATTGTCGGTTGCTAAATTCAAAGCGAGATTATCTGAGGTGAAACCAGTTACACCGCGTAACTCGGCTAATAACTCACCTGAACCAAATCCAGTATTTCCAGTCACGCCGTCACCTAAGTGGAAATAGGTATTGCGGCCATGCACCACTACATCGATCGCATCAATACCTTCAAACTGCAATAAATCGCCGCCAGCACCACCCCGGAACTGATGGATAACATCACTGCCATCACCTTGGCGATATATTACTGTATCAATGTGGCGATCGGTGTAAATTATTAAATGTAACAGTGCTGTTATTAATGAGAAATAAGGAAGTGCGCCCCTGTCCATTGAAGCCACTAGAGCTAGTCCCATTGCCCTGAAAGTTAATGCTATTGCCTTGTCTGATGACAATTGGACTATTTAAGAGAACACTGCCATTAATAGCGATCGTATCAGTTCCAGGTAGGGCTTCTGCGGCTGTTACCGCTTCTCGTAAACTTAACAGCCCATCGGTGGAACTAACAACATTATTTAATGTAATAACGGTGAAAGTAGCCATTTGCGTATCCTTGTAATTATCAAATTTAGGCAGAATAGGGAATACCACCGCCTTTGTAGAAGCGGCGTTACATTTAGTTTTAATTTGTGGATTTTAAGAAAAATTAAGAGTAAATCACACCCCGATATTTTAAACTTCTCCGTGGTTGGGAAATTGTAGATATAACTTTATTTTTAATATAAAGTGCGCCACGATAAATTAGAGTTTGATCTGTTTTGATATTTTGGTTAACAACTGAACAGTTAATATTGTAAGCAGCACCACGATACTTTAAAGATACTTTTGCTTCCGTTTCTTTAGATAAAGAATAATTACATTCATAGGGTAATAATTGATCATTTATTTCCATTTTCTTAAACCTCATTGTAAGTGAATGAAATGCTGTTTTGCTGCAACATTTGATTTTGTGTTTCAGCAATGAGTTATTTATAGGATTTCTAGAAATTAATGTCGATGTATAAAAGTTAAGGATTTAGCACAGAGTCGATTTACTTAACTTTTCGCCCTCTTTCTCAGCTACAGGTGCAGTTGATTGCTGTTTCACCCAATTAAGTTAAGTCAGTTAAGCCAGATAAGTCCTTAGTTTTTCTGTATCGACAATTATTTGCTCTCATTCCATTATGGTAATTGTGAAGCAGAATAAATCAAGCTTCAACAAGCCGAAATAACTCAAATTAGGATGTTAATCATGAATACTCAATCTGTAAATAATTCCAATAAAAACACCAAAATCAATAGCCAAAATACTGTTAAGTACCCAGAACTTAACGACTCAGAATTAGAGGTTGTTTGCGGAGGTGGAAATTTGATTGGACGTAATAGGGGTATTTCAATTCATGTCAAGTAACTCAGTCATTGCAGTAGAGACTGAAGCAGTTTGACTGCAAAAGTACATGATGATGTGAACTCTGATAAGTCAATAGGAACGGGAGTAAAGAATATGGGTAACACTCAATACGCTGACACGGTGCAATTATATCAATTGACTTTGATTGATACAACCAATGCCTCTGTTTATCAGGAATTTACCTATTCCCACTTCCGTTCCCTGTTGCAGAACTTGACACCCGATGTCCCTGTTGTGGGCATTGGGGTTGAGTTAGCAGGAAATCCCATTGGGTTAGCTTTAGCTCGTTATAGTCCACAAGTTTATGGGCAAATACTTTCTTTATTTGTTGTCCCTACCCATCGTAGCCAGGGTGTGGGTACAGCATTAATGGCGCGAATGGAAACAGAACTTCAGCACCGAGGCTGTACTGAAATGGAGATTAACTATCTCACAAGTTCTAATTCTCCGGCTTTGGAAGGTATTCTCAGCCATCAAAAATGGTCTACACCCAAAGCTACAGCCTTGGTCTGCTACGCTTCCACAGATCGAGTTGAACAAACCAAGCAATCGCACTTGACGCAATATTTAGATCGTTTACTTGCCAATCTCCCAGCAGATTACAGCCTTTTTCCTTGGAATACTTTGACAAATAAAGAACGAGAAGAAATTGCACAGCAAGTAGAAACTGATGCTTTGGTGCGTCGATTTAATCCATTTTCAGAAGAGAAGAAGCTAGAACCCCTAAATAGTTTGGGCTTACGCTATAAGAATCAAGTAGTTGGCTGGATAATTACCCATCGCACTGCACCTGATACTATCCGCTATACTCAAATGTTTGTAAATCCCAAATCTCAGCCTTTGAGCCGCAGTACCTTATTATTAGCTAGAGCAATTCAACTACAAGTAGAGAATCTTCCCCATACCAAAGGCACTTTTCGGGTGGATATAGACAATACCCCAATGGTGAAGTTTGTTCATCGTCGCCTCAAACCATATTTGGACGAGATTCGCTATGCCTGGAGTGCAACTAAGGTTTTGTCATGAAGTACCATTGGGTAAGACAACATAGTGGGGAAGACTGTGCAGCCGCGAGTTTAGCTATTGTCGCCAAACATTATGGACGCTGTTTAAGAATTAACTATATTCGAGAATTGGTAGGCACTCGGCAAGGGGGAACTACCATGTTGGGGTTGAAATATGGCGCACAAGCTTTGGGATTTGAGACGAAAGCGATTAAGGCATCCCCTGACATTTTAGACGAACTGCACGAGCTAACTTTACCTGCCATTCTTTACTGGAAAGGTTATCACTTTGTGGTGTTCTACGGGCAAAAAGGGAGGAAGTTTGTAATTTCCGATCCCGCAATGGGTATTCGCTATCTCACCCGCCAAGAACTCCTTAAGGACTGGCAAGGCTATATGATGTTATTGCTAGAACCAGAACCACAGCGTTTTGCAGCTCAAGCTGAAGACCCAACTCCGATTAATCCATTTGCCAGTTTGCTGCATCGTCTCTGGCAACAACGGGGAATTTTACAGATTTTGCTACCTTTAAATTTAGGGGTGGGATTGTTAGCTTTAGCTACTCCATTGTTGCTGCAATTCCTCACCGACCAAGTTTTGGTAGAAAATAATAGTCAACTGCTGACTCTGGTGGCTGTGGGAGTGATGGGGTTAACCCTAGTGAATAGTGGTTTGACTTGGACGCAATCGAATTTGGTGGCTGCATTTGCAGAAAAGTTGCAGAAAGAATTAAAACTGGATTTTGGTAAACAAGTGCTGCATTTGCCTTTGTCCTATCATGAAGCTCGTCGCAGTGGTACGGCAATTCGCCGTTTGGCTGATATTCAACAGATTAATTTGCTGATTTCTCAATTGGTGATTGAGTTACCCATTAAAACCTTTATTGGCTTGGTTGCTGTTAGTTTTATTTTTGTTTATAGCTGGCAGTTGGGATTAGTGACTGTAGGATTAGGCATTGCCATGATCTTCGCAACCTTGGCTTTTCAACCGAAAATTAAACAAGTAACTAACCGTTCCTTTGCCGTTGCGGGTGAAAATGCTGGGGTATTATCTGAAGCATTTAATGGAGCATTAACCCTGAAAACAATGGCAGCTGCACCGCAACTATGGTCGGAAATTCAAGAGCGTTCAGAACGGGAATCAAAATACAACTTACGTGCAGCAAAAATCCATGTTAGCAATCAGACAGTTTCCGAAGCGATCGCAGGTGTCGGTACAGTTATCTTACTTTGGTTTGGTAGTTTGCTGGTTTTTCAGGATCACCTCACCATTGGCAGGTTAATTGCCATTTACGGCTTGAAAGAAGGCTTTTTGCAGTTTGCGATCGCATTTGTTAAATTCATCAGCGAGTGGACGGAGATTAAAGCCATCACCAGCTTACTGGCTGAACTGTTTGAATATATCCCCGAACATCAAGGTGATGCGGCTAAACCCTGGGTTCACTTGTCAGATACAGCCGACATTCAACTCAAAAACCTGACTTTTTACTATCCTGGTCGGTTAAAACTGCTAGAAAATTTATCCGTGACTATTCCTGGTGGTCAGGCGATCGCTCTTATGGGTAAATCTGGTTGTGGTAAGAGTACCATTGCTAAGTTACTCACTCGCCTTTATTCTCTAAATTCTGGGGAAATTTTCATAGGCGATCGCGCTTTGTCTGATTTACCTCTCGATTGTTTACGTCAGCAAGTGGTTCTCGTCCCTCAAGATAGCTTCTTTTTACACCGTTCCATTATTGATAACTTCCGGCTGAGTGTCCCCAATGCCACTATTGAAGAAATTATAGAAGCTTGCCGAGTTGCAGGAGCCGATGAATTTATTTGCCAGTTTCCCCAACAATATGAAACCATCTTGGGAGTCGTGGGTGCAAACATCTCTGGTGGGCAAAAACAGCGAATTGCGATCGCACGCGCTATTTTAAAGAATCCACCAATTCTGATTTTAGATGAATCTACGGCTAATCTCGATCCCATTACCGAAACTGAAGTACTTGATCGCGTATTAAATCATCGTCGGGGCAAAACTACTATTCTCATTAGCCATCGTCCCCAAGTTATTCTGCGTGCAGATTGGTTGGTGATGCTCAATCAAGGAAAATTGGAATTTAATGGTAAACCTGAATATTTCCAATCTGCTAATTTGCCTAATACAGCGTTTTGCATGTGTTTATAATTTCACCTGATAATGAAGTAACAAGACACCATTTTTATATATCTTGCTATCAGTCAGTTCTAGATTAGTTTGCTGAATTACTTCAGAAAAAAGCGGAATACCTGAACCCATGAGAAATGGATTTACCTTGAGAATGAGCTGATCAAGGCTAAATATTATACAACTGAAAGATGGATTAGCTTACCCACCAATGGGAGCAACTACCGCGTCTTCAAAGGCAGTATTAATTCCGATTTCTTTCCAAGACTGAAATTCCTCACGTTCCTCTGTCCGTTTTTGTTCCCACAAACCGTAAGCATCCGAGCCGAGTATCAACCTCAGTGGTGGATTCTCCGATTCAATAGCTTGAATCATTGCCAGTGCTGCCTTTTTCGGATCACCCGGCTGTTTGCCGTTACCGCCATAGAGATATTCTCTAATCGGCTCAATCACTGCTTTGTAATCATCAATTTCCGTTTCTGGCTGCATATTGGCATCGCCGGCGAAGTTGGTACGAAACGCTCCCGGCTCGACAATTGTCACATTAATACCCAGTGGTTTAACTTCATCACGCAAGCCTTCAGCAAAACCTTCGACTGCAAATTTGGTCGCGCAGTAGAGTGCAAATCCGCCTATCGAAGCCAAACCACCGATAGAAGTAATATTGACAATATGACCGGATCTTTTGCGGCGCATCACTGGTAAAACTGCGCGTGTCATTTCAATAACGCCGAAGCAGTTAACTTCAAACTGTTTTCTGATCTGCTCGGATGAAAAACTTTCTAAAGCACCGAGAGAACCTTGCCCTGCATTGTTGACGAGAACATCAATGCGGCCAAAGCGTTCTAAGGTGGCTTTCACAGCTGCGTCTCGCTCCTGGGCGTTTGTTACATCCAGCCGAACGGCAATTGCATTTTCCTGGTTAGCTTGTGCCAATTGCTCAACTTGTTCGGGTTTTCGTGCCGTCAACACAACTTTGTCGCCGCGCTCTAAAACTGCCTCTGCTAGGGCGCGACCGAATCCGGTTGATGTGCCGGTGATCAAATAAACTTTGCTCATAGAGCTTTAAAGAATAAGTGGCTTTTGACTGAGTATAAACACTGGTATTGTCAAATTAAGACGGCTCAAAGTCAAGCAGCTAATATCTATCTTTTGGTAGAACTTTTCGATTTTATAGCAACGGACATATTGGTTAGGACATTATATTTTAATTTCTAGGGAACGGGCAACAGGGAACATAGATGGCTACTGCTATATAAGTTCAATTTATGATGGCGTAGACGCAACGCAGCTTGTCATGAGATATCGCCAGCAATCTAGTAGAAAAAGTTAACCCACTGCACCCAAAGATTGCAACGTCAAAATCGTCGCATCAGTTAACCCTTTCACACGAGCAATATTCATCCCCTCATAGAGTCTCTTCGCCCGCAAAATCCTGATACATTCGCCTGTATTCACATCCCAAATTCTCACAGTTTGGTCTTGAGAACCACTAGCGACAAATTCCACATTTGGACTCAAAGCTACGGAAGATACTAAATGTGTATGCCCAACGCAGATATGATGACATTCGTCTGTATTCACATCCCAAATTCTCACAGTTTGGTCATGGGATGCACTAGCAAGGGTTTTACCATCAGGACTAAATGCAACAGCAAATACCCAATTGGTATGTCCAGTCAATGTTTTGAGACATTTACCTATTTTCCAGTCCCATATTTTTACTGTTTGGTCGGTGCTGCAAGTAGCGATAATTTCCCCGTTGGGACTAAAAATAACTGAGTAAACACGACTATCGTGTCCTTGTAATGTGTTGATGCAATCACCTTTACAATAATCCCACAGTTTTACAGATTGGTCAGCACTGGCACTAGCTAACATTTGTCTGTCTGGACTCCAAGCAATTCCTAGAATTTTATCGCTATGTTCGCTTAAGGTTTTGAGACATTGACCTGTGCTAATATCCCATAGCTTGACTGTACAATCTGCGCTACCAGTGGCAAGAATTTTACCTTGGGGATGAAAAGCAACGGCATATAGCCAATCTGTATGTCCGAGTAAAATTTGGAAACATTTTCCTGTACTGATGTTCCACAATCTTACTGAAGAATCTGTACTCGCACTTGCCAAAATTTGCCCGTCTGGACTAAAGGCGAGTCCATAAATAAAGTCTGTATGCCCTTGTAAGCTGCTAATGCAATTGCCAGTCTGCCAATCCCATAGCTTAACGGTTTTGTCATTACTACCACTGGCTAAAATTAACCCGTCAGGACTAAAAGCTACAGGAAATGCCCAATCTGTATTTCCGTACCAAGTCTTTAAACATTGTCCAGTACGAGAATCCCAAAGTCTCACGCTTTGGTCTAAACTCACGCCTACTAACGTGTGTCCATCTGAGTTAAAGGCGACGGAACAAACTTCATTGGTATGACCATGTAGAGTTTTGATACAAGTATGGGTTTGACAATCCCAGAGTTTGATAGTGCGATCGCCACTCCCACTGACTAAAATTTTACTATCAGGACTATAGGCAATAGAATAGACGCTGTTAGTATGTCCGGTGTAAGTTTGCAGGCATTCACCTGTATGATAATTCCAGATTTTAATTGTGCGATCGCCACTTGCACTAGCTAAAGTTTGCCCATCTGAACTAAACGCCACTGAACGCACCCACCCAGTATGTGCTTGCAAAGTTCTCAAACATTTACCCTGATGCACATTCCACAGTTTAACTGTGTGGTCAGCACCACTACTAGCTAAGGTTTGTCCATCTGGACTGAAAGCAACACAACGTACCCAGTCTGTATGTCCTATAAGGGTTTGCAAGCACGTACCACTGCGGATATCCCAAAGTTTTACCGTCTTGTCACCGCTTGCACTGGCTAAAGTTTCACCCTCTGGATGAAACGCTACAGAAAATACCTCATGCTCATGCCCAGTCAACGTTTTTATACAAACACCATCTCGGACATTCCAGAGTTTAATATTCTGGTCAGCACCGCAACTCGCCAAAATTTCACCATCCGGGCTAAACACGACAAAGCGCACCCAGTTAGTGTGTCCTTGACAAATCAGCAATAATTTACCTGTTTTCACCTCCCATACACGAATATGACAATCGGTGTCGCAGGTTCCTAAAAGTTCACCATCTGGACTAAAAGCAGCAGACAAAATATTACCCAGAGTCTCAGTAAAAACACAGCGAGATAAATCTGAGCCGGCAAAATTCACATCATGCAGGTTTACGCCCTGAAGATAAGCTTGCCAAACAGTTAAACCCGAAAAGTCAAAGCCAGTCAGGTCAATTTCTGCTTGATGTAGCAGATTCAAAGCATTGCCACCAGCATAGCCCGTTACTTGAGGAGACTTATTACGTAGGGTAGAAAGAATATGAACCAGACAATCAGCTATATTTTCCAAACAGCCCAGTTCTGTAATTAATTTATCGATAATGGGCTGAAGAATCAGACTAATTTGTGTCTCCCGTACATAATCTTTAGCTTGTGCCTTAATGAGTGTATGACTTGTAAATAAGGGAGTAGGGGAAGAAGATTGCTTTTCTATTCCCCATTGCCTAATTTCCTCACAAACTTGCTCAATTAACTGATTACTGACATACTCCATCACCACAGGTTGCTGAGTAAAGCCACCAGCATTTTTTTCAATTACAGAACGCCTTTGCAGTGACGAGAGTGATTCTAGCAATTCGCGGGGTGGAACATGAGCCACAAAATCTGCTTGTAAATCTCCTAAAGAAATGGGTTCGCGGTTGATTGCTAACCAGTACATAATCTCTCGTTCCAAAGCTGTGAGACGATGGAACTGTTGGTCAAGCAGGTCACGAATATCGTCAAAGATAAATGTACCTTGCTGAGAAATTTCCAGAAATTGGGCAACATTGCCATCAAAAAAATCATGGATAGAAGAGGCTACAATCTTCAGAGCTAAAGGATTACCGCCATAGCGGGAAACTAAAACTTGCCATTGGTCTGGGGAAGCTGTAAATTTACCTTTAACATTAAATAATTCCCGTCCTTCCTTTTCTTGTAAACCTATAAGTTGTAGAGAACGCACTGGCAAACTCTCCCCTTCATACTTAGCGAGTCCTTGGGGTTTTTCCCGCGAAGTAAGTATTAAACAACTTTGATGAGAAGTTTCGGCTACACATTGCAGGAGTTGACCGTAACCTTCACATCCAGTACGATAACGACCAGTGCGATCGCCTGCTTGTAAAATTGACTCAGCATTATCCAAAATAATTAGACAGCGCGACGAACGTAAATACTTGAGTAAAAGCAAGATTCTCCCGTTTAACTGATTTGGTAAACTTGTTTCTTGCTGTTCAGATACAAACTGAATCAATTGAGCCAAAATATCTTCCACCGGCGGCGCGTTGCGGAGACTGCGCCAAATTATGTATTGAACAGGGGATGAGGAAGATAAAATTCCTCCTTGTCCCCCTTCTCCCCTTGTCCCATTGTCCCTTCTACTCCCAATAATTTCCTGCGCCAGCTTGACAGAAAGCGTTGTTTTTCCAATCCCACCCATCCCCAGCAACGTCAATAGGCGACAGTTGTCCTGCGTCACCCATCGCTTAACAGTCTCCAGTTCTTCACAACGACCGTAAAAAATTGATACATCAGGTGCTTCCCCCCAATCTGCTACAAAAGAGGGAAATAGCAAAAATTCTCCTTGTCCCCTTGTCCCCTCGTCCTCCTTGTCTCCCTCTGCCTTCTCAGCGATCTGCCTCCTGCCTCCTGCCTTCTCTTGTGCCACCTCTTCCCAATTCAACCCAAGCACCTGACAATAGGCTTTAAATGCCTCAGCATTAATTGCTTGCTTTCCGGCTAAGAAACGTTTCCATGTTCCTTCTGATACACCAACAGCGAGAACACCATGTTCTTGCCAAGAGACACCTAAAACTTCACTGGCTAATTCTATCCATCTAAAATCATCAACAGACCAAGCCTTTTCACTTCTAGCTTGTTTAATGCTTGCGAGTCCCTGTGGAGAAGCTTTGAGAGTAGCCACAATTTTTAAGCGAATCCTACTATACCTCAATCATTTATATATATAGTTGCAGAATGACAAGGTTTTTTGCAATAGCATAAAATTTTGCGATCGCCAAGATCATTTATTCTTGTTGCCGTAACACCAAAACTGATCTTGAAAATTTGAGATTATATAACGAATATTAAATAAATGTATAAAAATTATACAATGTCATTTCTTAATTACGAACTAATCCTATGTCTTTCCATTCTGGAGAAATTACCGTCCAAACTCAGGCGGGAGTGCGAGAAGAGGCGCAACGTCTGTGTAATGTTATTAGTAGTACAATCAAACCATCTGCCCAAGAATTCCTGCATACGCAACAATTAGCAATTGCTAGTACAGTTGATAGCAAAGCTAGAGTCTGGGCTTCTTTATTAACAGGAAAACCTGGTTTTGTAGAGGTCTTAAACACGCAAATCATACAGATTAATGCTACTCCCATACAAACTGACCCATTACACCAAAATCTGCAAAATAACAATAATATTGGGCTATTAGTAATTGATTTGGCAAATCGTAAACGTTTGCGTTTGAATGGGAAAGCAGAGGTAAATCAGGAGAACATAAAAGTACAAATTCAGCAGGTATTTTTTAACTGTCCTAAATATATTCAGATACGTCACATAGAAAAAACTGTAATTGATTCACTAGAACAACCTGAAACTTTTATCAGAGATGCTTTGAGCGAGACAAATCAACTTTGGATAACTCAAGCTGATACCTTTTTTATCGCTAGTTATCATCCTGAAAGTGGGGCTGATGCTTCCCACAGAGGAGGACTTCCGGGATTTGTGCAACTTGTGAATAGTAATAAGCTTGTGTTTCCTGATTACTCTGGTAATAATATGTTCCAGACCTTCGGTAACTTGATTGTAAATCCCAAGGCAGGTTTATTCTTTATCGATTTTGAACAAGGTCACACATTACAATTAACTGGTAAAGCAAAGGTAATTTGGGATATAGAAAGATTAAGTGAGTTTGCTGGGGCGCAACGTTTAGTAGAGTTTAATATTGAGCAGGTATTGGAAATTAGAAATGCGTGTTCTAGGCGTTGGCGCTTTGGCGAATATTCTCCTGTGAATCCATAATGTGCATAAATAAATTAGCAAGTAAATTAAATTAAGAAAACTCGCCTTCAATATCTCTTGATTGATGTAATACTCGAAAAATTTCTAAGTAGATAGGCATCAAAAAAGTCCGGTATGTTAAGATATATAAATACTGAAAA
>NZ_JAYGHD010000353.1:0-20834 GCF_034932245.1 Nostoc sp. UHCC 0251 | reverse complement strand
ATCTTTCCTCCCTCACGGGAATATCCCTGACTTTCCTACCTGGGCAGTTACGAAAGTAATTTAATTCAGGTAGAATCATTGCCGTATATTCAAGAAGTTTTCTTCTTCTCTGTTTGGTAAGCCTGCAATAGATATTCACCATTGAAATGAATCAAGTGAGTAGAATCTTCAGCAACCCAAACATCAGTTTCCCAAGCAATCTCTGCTATATATGCCACCATTGCCTTACGACTCAGAAATGTTGTTACCATTACCAGAGGTATTTGGATACCTCTAAATAAAACTTCAAGCTCCTTTTTTCGTTTAGGATTAATTGGGCCATGTGAAGTTACAGCTTCAATCAGCACCAACCAGTTATTTGTTATGAAGTGAATAATCACATCTGGCATCTTGCCGTGGGAATCAATGTTAACCCCCAAATCTGTCAATGCTGTTTCATCAAAATGGGCGAACTTCTCATCTGTATCCCCAACATAGATGAGCTTTCCACTAGGAGTAAAACGCGGAGCAAAATCATTAATAATTTTTTCAATTAAAATATTCTGACCACCTGGCGATAAAGTTTTAATTTCTCCATTAATCACTATGGGGATACGGGACATTTCGCGCTCTTGAGCATATTGCTTTTTCAGAGTTTTAACCGAAGCAAGGTAGGTGCAAATACTCTTTTCCCATTCGTCAGTACCGTAGGTTCTTAATAGTTCTAGAGCACTTCCATCGATTTGATATACAGTTTTGGGACTGTTGATAGGACGGCTTAAATCATCTGGATTAGCAACTATCAAAGCTGCATCTAGAAATTGATGTACTGTTTGGCGGCGAACTGTTTCCCGTGTGTTGGGCTTATAGATTTTGCCATAATGTTGAGCCATAAAGTTCATCATCGGCGTAATTCCAATCAAAGGGGAAGCTGCTAATTGCCAAGAGTCTGTCGGTTTTAAGTCAAGCAACGCCAGAAGAGTTAAAGCCGATCGTTCGTTAAGCTGTGCTCGTGGAAAGCCCAATTGTGTCAATATTTGCAGCGCTTCATCAATTCGAGACTTAGCTGCAATTGGATTATTATCTGACAGATTGGACATACTCAATAGCTTATTTTCGATAAGTTCATCAATTTCCCGCAAAGAAGGAAACTGCTTTTTAATTCCTGTCCCTAATGACAATAGCTGTTCTAAATTAGGGTACTTTAATTTTCGTAAATCTGTTGCATTGACCTGAGTATGCCCATTGAACAACCGAAAAAAAGCATCAACTAAGGTTGAATTGAGATAAATAGCAAGCCCACGAGCCAAGGTAAGGCTAAGTCCATGTCCATCTTTGTGAAAATAATTCAAGTGATTTTCAAAACCGACATAGCCATAATTAAATTGGTTGGCATCATAAACCACTGCAACAACACGCCTTTTCTCTTCTTTCGATGAGAATCTTTTGCATAAGACGTAATGCTCATTTGGTATTAGAAGATTCGCTGTTTCTTCTATATAGACTATTGCTTGAGGTTTTTTAGTTATTTTTGGATGCTCTACATATCCATTCGATAAATTCACCGGATAAATTAAAGGAACTGTATTGTTTTTTGGATTTTTTCTTAGGTAATCTTTTGCTCGGAAATCTACTACCCGTCCGGTTGAAACTGTTAGCCCTAAATCTTTCAATGTCCAGGTGAAAACTGCCATTCGTTGAACTATTTGCTGGCTAATCTTATCGGGAATAATATGAATAAACTGCTCTAAATCATCCGGGTAAACTAAGTCCAAATATGGTACAGAGTGTGACAGTATCAAGTCATCATTAGCACTAGAACTGGTATTGATGATAACGCTGCTAGACTTCTGGTTTTGTTTTCTAGCTTGGATGATCATAGTTTCCTGCAAAACATCATCATCACTAAATGCTTCTTGCCGCGACTCAAAAAGATGTACTTGCTCTAAAGCCATCATCTCTAAAAACATCTTGCGGAAGTCACGGAAATATGGTCCATTGCAAAAACTGCGTGGGGTAATCGCTACAAACTCCCCGCTTGGTTTTAAAAGTTGCGCTGTAGCAGCCATAAAACCAGTATAAAGATTGCTAGTTTCCAAACCGATGGAACGCAGCAATTCGCGCACCTTGGAATGAGCATTGATTTTCAAATAAGGCGGGTTGAGAATAGCATGGGTAAATTCTATTGCGTTTGCACTATTCAATAAACCAACCTGAAGCAGCTTGACTGCATCTTCAATAAAATCAGTCTGACGAATTTCGTAATTGAAGGAAATACCCACACGTTGGCATTCCTTCTCACATAGTTTTAGGGTCTGATGCAAATATCCAATTAGAAAAGGGTCAATTTCATAGGCTACAACGCGCAAACTTGACGTGGGTTTTTGATGCTTGCATACTTTTGCCACAAAAGCGGCTAGTAATGAACCAATTCCTGCTCCAGCATCAAGCAAGGATATTTCAGGCAAATCTAGCCGATTAAACATCCCAGCCATCAATTGGGCTACTGAGGTGGGAGTCAAAAACTGACCCATCGACCCTTTTTTATCTTGCCTTAGCTTTAAACTTACTACAGCCCGATGAAGATCCACTTCTGCAAGCAAGTTTCCACTTGATAGTTTTGCGAGGCTGGTAAACCCTAAACTACTGTTATGACTGGCTACAAACGCTCTACTGCTTGATGGGACGATCACGGTCTGTTTTCTTAATTGCTATTAAGTTTACAACAACTTTATGGCATCCTGATGCCTGAAGCAGACCACGTTATGCAGAACCTTAGAATTTTGAGACTCTTCACTCACAGAAGTCCTGCTGACTCATATAACCTTTTGACCATCGCTGAAATCCTTGCACCATAATCCAAATCTGCTGACCACCGCCCTGATAGTTGATCAATTAATGGCGCAATTCCACGTGTGACAAAGCGAAATCGTGGATCTACTATTTCCTGTACCAAAGGTTCTAAACTGGCGTAAGCTTTCAAATGTTGGACGTGCGCTCTCACCCCAATTCTGGCGCTTGGAAAAGATGCAGCCTCCGAACCACCACCAATAGCACCCAAGCCTGCAAAGTTATTTTGCTCAGGTCTAATATCACCACCAAACCGTAAAAATCCAGTTTCTACACACATTTGGCAAAAGGCAATATCATAATTTACTCCCTCTATCCCTGCTTCTTCTCGATAAAGTTTTGGGATATCAGGAAACTTTACTAGAGCATTTTCATTATTGTTTCTGAGAAATAATTGTAACTGTACTTCTGAAGTATTACCGTTTGACATCACCCGGTCAAATTGACCAGAGCAAACCATCAAATTCGATCGCAAGCTAACAGTACGAGTTGCAGCATCCCAATTAACTGCAATATTAAAATCTCGCAGTTCGATCGCTTTGACATAAACTATTTTGCGATAGGTAATTCGATTAACATTAGCCGCTTTTGCAAGGTCAATCCGCAGACGGTCTACTAAATCAATGGGAATGTAAGCATTGCCATTAACTAAAACTCCTTGCTCTGAGTAACTTTGCCCGTTAATATTGATATTAATTGGCGGATAATTTGGTTCCGCCGGAGTTCCAGTAGTGGGGTCAATCACACGACTCCAATTCACCAATCCATCGGCAATTCCTAAGGCAAAATCGCGGCGACGAGATTGCAGCAAAGCCCGATCCTCTGGATTACTGAGAAACCCTACTTGCATCACCAAAGCTGGAAGCGTTGTCTGGCGACAGAATGCTAAACTACCTAAGCCACTACTTGTATCTGGCTTGACTCCGCGATTCGGTAATTGGGGTACGCGGCGCAATAACGCCACTAGCAACTGTTCAGCATTACTTCTGCGATCGCTATTGTTAACAATGTAGAAGACGCTAGCCCCACGCACAGAAGGGCTGCTAGCTGCATCAGATTCAATTTCTAGGGCGACATCACCCCGACGGCCGCGGGAATTGATCCAGGTGATAGTTTGGGCGGCACTCAAGTCATCAGGGACTGCCAAAATTTCCACATTCCGCGCTCTCAGTTCCGTGACAATCAAATCTCGCAGCAGAATCATTTCTTTAGCTTCAGTTGTACCACCTGCGATCGCACCTGGATCTATCCCTCTGGCTTCTCTGCCTCCGTGAGCCGCTGAAATAAAAATACGCCCCATTTTAAGTAATTCCTCTGATAAAATTAAGTGTAAGCAATTCTATATATCATTCTTGGTCTAGCAACAAGAATATAATAGCCATCAGAAGTCTAAAGTCATTTATCCTTTGTTATTTCTCCAAAGTTAATGTCAAGGAACTGGGGACTGGGGACTAGGGACTAGGGACTGGGTAATAGTAATGGGTATTTCAATCCTCAACACCCAATCCCTCATCCATAGTCCCCAATCCCCAATCCCCAATCCCCAGTCCCCAATCCCCAACACCTAATCCCATGCAAATCCCCCGCTTGCACCCAGACACAATTGAGGAAGTTAAACTACGGGCTGATATTGTAGATGTCGTCTCGGAATACGTAGTTTTACGCAAACGTGGGAAAGATTTCGTCGGTTTGTGCCCTTTCCACGATGAGAAATCTCCCAGTTTCACCGTCAGCCAGACAAAGCAAATGTACTATTGCTTCGGCTGTCAAGCTGGAGGAAATGCCATTAAGTTTGTCATGGAGTTGGGGAAGCGTTCTTTTGCGGATGTGGTGCTGGATTTAGCACGGCGTTACCAAGTACCTGTGCAAACCCTAGAACCCGAACAACGCCAAGAATTACAGCGTCAGCTATCTTTGCGTGAGCAGTTGTATGAAGTTCTGGCTTCTTCAGCACAGTTTTATCAACACGCCCTGAGACAATCCCAAGGGCAAAAGGCATTTCAATATTTGCAATCTAACCGCAAACTCAAAGAAGAAACTATACAGCAATTTGGTTTAGGTTATGCCCCCGCAGGTTGGGAAACTCTCTACCGTTATCTAGTGGAAGATAAACATTACCCAGTGCAGATACTGGAAAAAGCGGGATTGATTAAGCCACGCAAGGAAGGGGGCGGTTATTATGATGTATTCCGCGATCGCTTGATGATTCCCATCCGTGATGTCCAAGGGCGCATCATTGCCTTTGGTGGTAGAACCCTGACTGATGAGCAGCCTAAATATCTGAATTCACCAGAAACCGAGCTTTTTAGTAAAGGTAAAACATTATTTGCCCTCGATCAAGCCAAAGGTGGGATTTCTCAACTCGATCAAGCGGTGGTAGTAGAGGGATATTTTGATGCGATCGCTCTCCACGCTGCTGGTATTAATAACGCGATCGCCTCCCTCGGTACAGCTTTAAGTTTAGAACAAGTGCGGTTAATATTACGCTACACCGAATCGAAACAATTAGTACTCAACTTTGATGCTGATAAAGCCGGAACCAATGCCACCGAACGGGCGATCGGTGAAATTGCCGAACTGGCATACAAAGGCGAAGTTCAGCTAAAGATTCTCAATTTACCCGATGGCAAAGATGCTGATGAATATTTGCATAGCCACACTCCAGAAGATTATGGAGAACTGCTAAAAAATGCGCCACTTTGGCTAGACTGGCAGATTCAGCAAATTATTCAAGATCGTGACTTGAGACAGGCTACTGATTTTCAGCAAGTAACTCAGCAATTAGTCAAATTACTTAAAAATATAGCTAACAGCGATACACGCAACTATTACGTTTCCTACTGTGCAGAAATACTCAGCTTGGGAGATACCAGACTTATACCGCTACGAGTCGAAAATCTGCTAACTCAAATTGCTCCGGTTGCGGTTGCATACACTAAGCCTGTATCAGCGAAGAAAGCATGGGGAAGTAGCAAATCCCCACTCCCCACAGAACGCAGCCTTTTAGAACACGCAGAGGCGTTATTACTGCGAATTTACTTGCATTGTCCTGAACAGCGTCAAGCGATTATTGCCGAACTAGAGGAGCGAGATTTGCAATTTAGCCTTTCCCATCACCGATTTTTATGGCAACAGATTTTAGAAATTTTATCCGGTGATGGACAAACAGAAAATTTTGCATCTCCACCAGATTTAATTTCCCGTCTGCAAGATCAGTTCTTAGAATTTGGCAGCGAGATGGGGTTAGTTTCCCACTTATTTCATGTGGATGAAAAAAACCAGAAAGAAATACTTCGGACTCCGCAAGTAGTTCAAGCTGCGATCGCTTGCATGGATTTAGTGATGCTTGAAAAACGCTATCGCCACTTTTTGGAACTATGGCAACAAACCGATCCCGAAGCTGAACCAGAGCGGTATCAATCGTATTATCAAGCTTTCTACGCTGAAAAAATCAAGCTGCAACAAATAGACCGACAACGGTTATTTTCCATCACAGAGTTATTGTAGTTTCGGTTTACGCCGTCAAAATAGGAAAAATACTTATGTCCTGCACGCCTTTTATAATACAATACAGTTCAGATAAGACCAAAACACTTGTAGAGACGGCGATTTATCGCGTCTCGAAAACCCACAATTTTGTACAATTGAATCTATAGCTAGATTTTAAACACTAAGTAGACAAAGTAAAAATAAGTTTCTCGGCTCAAAAACTCCATTTGACTGTGAAAACTGCGATAGCGGGTAGTTGGTGTGGGAGACGAATGTGCATCCATTCCTAAGCCTCGTGCCATCAATACAGCTCGCTTCATATGCAATGGATCGCTAACAATCAGAAACTTAGTTAGTTGTTGAGCATTCGCTACTTCTAAAGCATTTTTGAGGTTCTGGTGAGTTGTGCGAGATTGAGTTTCAGTGAAAATATCAGCAGCTTTTACCTGTTGCGCGATCGCATAATTTTTTCCAACTATAGCTTCAGCTAGTTCATTACTTTCTCCCACTCCGCCAGTAAAAATGATCGTCTTAACAGAACCATTTTTATACAAGTTAATGGCGTGGTTGATTCGCTCTCTGAAAACAGGAGATGGTTCTTCTCCCCAAACTGCTGCTCCTAAAACAATTGCTGCATCTGCCTTGATATTATTAGTACTGCTGCCATATAAGTAAATACTTGAGGCAGAAGAAGCGATCGCCAGCAACAAGGCAGATATCAAAGCCACTGTCACCCAAATTAACCATTTTTTGGGAATTTTGTAATTGAGCATGGGGCGTTGTTAAACCAATTCGCAATTCGCAATGGGCTACGCCCCGCTACGCTAACGCAATTACGTTTTGTGTCGGGGTCTAAATCCCCGTTACAAAACGCGCTGCTTAATAGAAGCAGGGGACTGAAACCCCTAAACTAGGTTGAAAGAGCAATCCTTAAGAACGAAGATTAGCGATCGCGTTTAGCAGAACGGCGCGATGCAGACGAACGAGCACCGGGCTTATCGCCATTCGTAGCAGGTGGCGCTGCCTTACGTTTAGCTGATGTCGGTGGTGACGGTTTAGAAGTACGAGCCGGACGTTTATCACGTTCGGGTTTGGCTCTGTGTTGCCGTCCATTTGGGATTGGTTCGGGACTGGTATCGGGGTTGAGCGCAAAACCAGCAACTACTTCCCTTGGCAAGCGCTGCTCAATCAGTTTTTCAATATCTTTCAATAGAGGGTATTCATCAACGGACACTAGCGATACAGCTTCACCGGAAGCGCCAGCGCGACCAGTGCGCCCAATGCGATGAACATAATCCTCTGGTACATTGGGTAGATCGAAGTTGACTACATGGGGCAGTTCGCTAATATCAAGACCCCTAGCAGCAATGTCTGTTGCCACCAGTACTTGTAAGCTGCCATTTTTGAACTTTGCCAGAGCATTAGTACGCACCGGTTGGCTCTTATTCCCGTGGATTGCCAGTGCTTGAATGCGGTCTTCGCCCAACTGCTTAACCAAACGGTCAGCACCATACTTAGTACGGGTAAACACTAGCACTTGATACCAATTATCTCGCCGAATCAGGTGAGCAAGTAATTGGCGTTTCTTGTCACGGTCTACGTGGTAAATTTTTTGTGCGATCGTCTCGGCGGTAACGTTGCGGCGTGCTACCTCAATCATCGTTGGGTTATTAAGCAACCCGGCGGCGAGTGCCTTAATTTTGTCTGAGAAAGTAGCGAAGAATAGCAAATTTTGTCGCTTTTTGGGCAGGAGTGAAAGGATGCGGCGGATATCATGAATAAAACCCATGTCCAGCATCCGATCTGCTTCATCTAGCACCAAAACCTCAATATGTGACAGGTTCAGCGTCCCCTGCTGTACATGGTCTAACAGTCGCCCTGGAGTAGCAACCAAGATATCCACTCGGTTCTTCAAACGCTGTTTTTGCAGATTAATACCGACTCCGCCGAACATCACCATCGAGTTTAGCTGCAAGTACTTGCCGTACTCGCGCACGCTTTCTTCTACCTGTGCGGCGAGTTCACGAGTCGGGGTGAGAATCAGCGCCCGGATCGGTGGGTATCCCTTATATGTACCTTTGATGCTCTTATCAGACGACAACCGATGCAGAAGCGGTAGGGTAAAACTAGCGGTCTTTCCAGTGCCAGTTTGGGCCCCAGCTAGCAAATCGCTACCCGATAAGACGGCAGGAATTGCCTGTATCTGAATTGGCGTGGGTTCGGTGTACCCTCGCTCTGTAACAGCACGGATAATTTCATTGGACAAGCCGAGAGTAGAAAAAGACATAAAACTCCATAAATAACATCGGCCTGTCGCCAATGGCGGCGTCAGTCTTAGGCGGACGGATAAAAAAGCGTTGAAAGGCTGATGGGCAATAGCGCAAAGACTGAAGAGCGAGTGCCGCAATTCCACATTTTAACAGATTGCAGTCCTTTGTGTGGTTAAAGTTGCTCTGATTCAGTGTTGTGTTAAATTAGCATTACCTGGAAAGTAAAATGTTGAACAATTAGGAGAAATTCGTTATCGCAATCCAAAAGCAACTGATTAATTCACAAATCAAGTCACCTAGCGTCTTCTTGATTGACCATGAGAATAACAATCGTGGTCTGATCGACACTAATGAGGCGCTACAGCTAGCCGAGAGCTTAGAGCTTGACTTAGTTGTAGTCTCTCAAGGCAAAGACGCTCCAATCGCCAAGATTCTCAACTATGGCAAGCTTCAGTATCAAAAGAAAAAACGTCAGAGCCAGAGTGCTAGACCCACGGTAAAGGAAGTTCGATTTGGCCTAAATGTGGGCGTGGCTGATTACAATTTACGCATCCAACAAGCAGGTGAGTGGTTGAGTAAAGGCGATTCTGTTAAGTTTGCCATCCGTTTACGAGGCCGAGAACATCAATATCGTGACAAAGCGGGAGAACTGCTAGACCGAATTGCAAATGATCTCAGTCAAGTAGGTAAAATCCAGTCGTTGGATAAACGCGCACTAGTTGTTCAAGTGATTCCTGCCTAGTTAATCTTGCGATCGCTAGAGAATGTATTTGTAACAGCTTGTAAGGAACAAAAAAAGCTGGAGGCAACACTGTAGCTTCTATGGAAAAAACATTGAGATTATCCCCACTAAAGATAGCAAGGGGATTTTTTCGCTTGGCATCCACTCGCACTTGCACAGAGCTACACTGGAGATGAGGATGGAACCTTAAACCAGTGGGGGATACCATAACCCCAAGTACTGGGACATCGAAACATCTCAGATCCTTTGTACGAATATTGATTTCTGCAAGCCGCACTGATATTTAAAAGTGCGGCTTTTGGATTTATTGAATGCGCTTCACATAGCCTTCCTACGAAACGCGCTCACCTACACTCGCAGTGACCGTTAACTCACTACATAACCCCACGTCCGTCAAAGCTGTGCTTTGTCTACCCTCCCCGCAGACCTACGGTGTACACACATCTCTCTACAAAACCTGACTTTTCACGGGATCTGGAAAACCTCTCTCTAAATCTCTCTCCTACAAGGAGAGAGACTTTGAATTTTCCCCCTTCCCGTGTCGGGAAGGGGGCTAGGGGGTTAGGTCTTTCATGGGCTTTTCCACATGACGTGAAAAGTCAGCTACAAAACCAGTTGTAGATCCTCCTAAATCCTCCTTAAAAAGGAGGACTTTGAGAGGTTTTTGCCCTGCGATAAATTGGGGGGTTGGGGGGATCAAAAGCTTATGGGGCAACTCTTAAAGACTTGTGTGTACACCGTAGCCCCGCAGGCGGGAAGGGTTCGGGGTGGGGTTATTTTATTATGGGTAATTCAGCGGCCATGATCTCAATCAAGGTGGTATTTGACCTTTCGTCGGAACAAGCGGCAGTAAATAGCCAATCTAATCGGCGCATTTATTGATTAGGTGTATCAAGGCATCAATCAGGCGATCGCTTTCCATTGGTACAATGTCCTGTCCATGCATCACATTTTGACTAATATGAAAATGCACCAATGCACCTAAGAGAATTCTTGCTGTTGCCTCTGGGTCAGGTATCTTTAATTCCGGAGCCGCCAAGTAATGAGTGAGAGTTTCCGTTACTGGCTTAATCATCACCCGAACAAAAATTTGAGCTAACTCAGGAAAACGCCCAGATTCCCCAATTAGGACTCGCATAAATGCACTATGTTCTTGGTCGTTAATCATGTGCTCTAATGCTTTGGTTGCGATTTGGCGCAGTATGGCAGCTGGTTCTCCTTCAATAGGTTCTGTGCCAAAAATGGATCTGTTCTTTTTGCTTGTCAGTTGCTCTAACAGTACTTTAAAAAGTCCTTCTTTATCTTGAAAGTGGCTGTAGACTGTCGCTTTAGAAACACCTGCTGCTACCGCTACGCGATCCATGCTTGTACCAGCATAGCCATGTTGAAGGAATTCTTGCATTGCCCCTTGCAGAATTTGCTCCACTTTATCAACGGAATTGTCTCGATCCACTTCGCCAGCTTTGATGCGTACCATTTATTAATCATCCTTTCTTATAAACAATATTAATAGATGCTGCAAAGTAAGTGGGCGTAAATAATTATCGTTGGGGTAAGGCAGGGTGCAAGAAGCAGGGAGTAGGTGGAAAAAGGATTTGAGCTTTGTTTACTTTCTTCACACAGTTTGCTTTTATTGTGCCAACTTACTAAAATTCCCCAATCCAAAATGGCGAAAATAAATATACCCTTCGACAAAGCCCAAAAGTCTCTATTAACAGCTTTCCTCTCTTCTACTTTCTTGTAGTAGACAATTAATCCCAATAGGGAGTAGCATTTTGCTGCATACTGCCGAGCAAATTGATTGACAAGTTTAGTTGTATCATATTGACTAAACTAGTCCGTTTAGTTTAGCATCAATTGAACTGGACAGTTTAGTACAAGTTGCTACTGGTAGTAAGGAGAAAATAGTATGGAGCAAGACAGGAATTCAGAGGGTTTAAGTTCTTCTCAGAATCTTGTGCGATCGCCTATTCTACTTGCAATAACATCTCTAGCAATAGGCGGAATCAGCGTTTATGCAGTGATGAGGCTTCAGGCTACAGCTAATGAAAAGCAAAAACCACCAGTAGTAGTTCAACCTGTGGTAAAAACAGTCACAGCATTAGGGCGGTTGGAACCACAGGGAGAGGTAATAAAACTGTCAGGGCCTTCTTCTCGTGAAGGAAATCGGGTAGAGCAACTATTGGTGAAAGAAGGCGATCGCATCAAAGCGGGGCAGGTAATTGCGATTATGGACAACCGGGATCGCTTACAAGCTAGTTTGGGTGAAGCACAAAAACAAGTTCAAGTTGCCAGAACCCGCTTTAATCAGGTGAAAGCTGGAGCTAAACAGGGAGAACTTGGAGCACGCCAAGCTACCGTCAATCGTCTGCAAGTAGAACTAGAAGGAAACATTAAAACTCAGCAAGCCACAATTAATCGTATAGAAGCAGAACTCCTTGGGCAACAACGGAGCTTGCAAGCAACAGTGGATCGTGTAGCAGCCGAGAGACGTAATGCCCAAGCTGACATGCAGCGCTACGAGACTTTATATAAAGCAGGAGCAATTTCTAGCCAGGAACTTGATAGCAGACGTTTAAGCGCAGAAACTTCGACTCAAGCCTTAATTGAAAGCCAAGCCACTCAGACAAGAACTGTGGCTACCCTACAACAGCAACTTAACGAAGCAAAAGCTAACCAAGATCAAACAATTGCCAGCTTACAACAGCAGATTAAAGAAGCAAAAGCTAACCTGAATCAAACTGCTGAAGTCCGTCCAACAGATATAGCAAATGCACAAGCAGAGATAGAGAGTGCTCAAGCCACCGTGGAGAAAATTAAAGCAGAACTGGCGCAGGCATACGTTTTTGCTCCTAAAGCCGGTCGAATTTTGGAGATTCATACACGAGCCGGAGAAACTGTTGGTGATGAAGGAATTGTGGCTTTAGGTCAAACTGACCAGATGTATGCAGTAGTAGAAGTCTACCAAAGTGATATCAAGAAAGTGCGTCAGGGACAGGACGTGCGGGTAAGCAGTGATTCCCTACGTAACGAATTAGAGGGAAGAGTCGATAGGATTGGTATGCAGGTAAAGCGGCAAAATCTCATCAACACTGATCCTTCCAGTAATATTGATGCCAGAGTAGTTGAAGTTCATGTACAACTGAATAAACTATCTAGCCAAAATGCTTCTAGCTTAACTAATTTACAAGTCAAGGCGGTAATTGAACTTTAAAGGGAATGGGGAATGGGGAATTGGACATTGGTTATTAATTCTTGTCCCTCACTCCCTCATCTCCCCCTGCTCCCTCATCTTCCCCTGCTCCCTCATCTCCCCCATCTCCCCATCTCCCCACTCCCCACTCCCCACTCCCCACTCCCCCTTATGAAATTAATCGAACAACTGCGGCGGCGAACACCTTTAGGATGGCTGCAACTGAGTCATGAAAAAGGTCGTCTTTTGGTGGCATTGTCAGGCATTGCTTTTGCCGATGTTCTGATGTTCATGCAGCTAGGGTTTCAAACTGCTTTGTTTGAAAGTAACACAATCCTGCATCGCAGTATGCAGGCTGATATGTTTGTCATTAGCCCCCAAGCACGTAACTTAGCAAACATGTCTAACTTTACGCGGCGGCGGCTGTATCAAGCAATGGATGTACCAGGTGTAAAGTCGGCAGAAGGAATGTATGTCAATATTGTTGATTGGAAAAATCCCCAAACGCAACAGAAGACGACAATATTAGTTATGGGGTTCAATCCCGATCACCAAGTGTTTAACTTAGCGGATGTAAATCGCCAGGTAGATGCTGTTAAGCTACCAGATACCGTTCTCTTCGATCGCGCCTCTAGAGGAGATTACAACGAAGCGATCGCCAACATTGAACAAGGTAAAACTGTCACAACTGAAATCGACCGCCGGACAATTACCATTAGCGGCTTATTTTCAGTCGGGGCTTCTTTTATAGCAGATGGTAGTTTGATCACCAGCGACCAGAATTTTCTGAGACTATTTCCCAGACAAGAAGCCAGCGGTGTCAGTCTCGGTTTGGTGCAGCTGCAACCAGGCTATGATCCAAAAGAGATGAAAGCAGCTTTAGAATCTCATTTAGATGATGATGTCCAAGTTTTAACCCAAGCAGAATTTATCGAATTTGAAATAAATTACTGGAAAACAAATACTGCTATCGGATTTATCTTCAGCCTGGGTGTAGCAATGGGGTTTATGGTAGGCGTGATTATCGTCTATCAAGTTCTTTCTACAGATGTAAATTCCCACATGAAAGAATACGCCACTTTTAAAGCAATGGGTTATAACAATCTCTACTTATTAGGTGTGGTGTTTGAAGAGGCGATAATTTTGGCAATTTTGGGCTTTATCCCAGGAGCGATCGCACCTTTAGGACTTTATCATTTAACTCGTAATGCCACCAATTTGCCACTTTACATGACCGTAGGACGAGCTTTGACTGTATTAACGCTGACTATGATTATGTGTATAATTTCTGGTGCGATCGCTACCCGTAAATTACAGTCTGCTGACCCCGCAGATATGTTTTAAAAATGGGCATGGGGCATTGGGCATGGGGTATAAAGACACTTACTCAATTCCCAATCTAAAATCTAAAATTTAAAATCTAAAATTGGTATGCCTACTGTAATCTCTGTTAAAAATCTCGACCACTACTTCGGTCATGGTCAACTCCGCAAGCAAGTTCTCTTTGATATCAACCTGGATATTAATGCCGGCGAAATTATTATTATGACTGGGCCTTCTGGTTCTGGTAAAACTACACTTCTCACCTTAGTCGGCGGCTTGCGTTCTGCCCAATCCGGCAGTTTGCAGGTTTTGGAACAAGAACTGTGTGGCGCTAAAAAAGCACAACTTACCCAAGCGCGACGTAGTAACGGTTATATTTTCCAAGCGCACAACTTGCATGGTAGCCTAACAGCACTCCAGAACGTCAGAATGGGCTTGGAAGTACATAATAATATTTCGCCAGCAGAAATGAAAGCCCGGTCAGCCCAAATGTTGCAGGAGGTAGGATTAGGAGAGCGCCTCAATTATTATCCTGATGATTTATCTGGGGGACAAAAACAAAGAGTTGCGATCGCTCGTGCTCTGGTCGGTCGTCCTAAAATTGTCTTAGCTGATGAACCTACCGCCGCCCTTGACAGTAAATCTGGACGAGATGTGGTAAACCTGATGCAAAAACTAGCTAAAGAACAGCACTGTACTATTCTCTTAGTTACTCATGACAACCGCATTCTAGATATTGCCGATCGCATCGTCTACATGGAAGATGGCAAGTTAGTAAATGATGGTGCTGTTGTTGCAGTCGGTTAGCCTAGTTTTCCCAAGATATTTTATGACAAAGCTTTTCAAGTAATGTAACTACTACTCCCCATTCCCCATTCCCCTTACCTATTTGGCTCAAAAAATCATCTCTGTGATTTCACTAATGCCAATCAACCGACTCATTTGCTAGAGATTTGAAAGGTTTACTGTTATATAACAAATGCTTGCCAGAGTCTGGAGTGCATCAATTGTCGGTATCGATGCCGTTAAAGTAGGCGTCGAAGTCGATGTGTCAGGGGGATTACCGGGAATTGTCGTCTTGGGACTGCCAGATTCAGCGATTCAAGAATCAAGAGAAAGAGTCAAAGCAACGCTGAAAAATGCAGGTTTTGCCTTTCCCATGCGAAAAATTGTGATAAATTTAACTCCGGCAGATTTACGGAAAGAAGGCCCCTGTTTCGATTTACCGATTAGTGTGGGAATTTTGGCGGCTTCTGAGCAAGTTAGCGCCGATTTGTTAGGAGATTATCTATTTTTGGGCGAAGTCTCTTTGGATGGTAGTTTGCGTCCGGTGGCTGGTGTTTTGCCGATCGCAGCAGCTGCCCAAAAGATGGGAATTGCAGGTTTAGTTATCCCTGCTGATAATGCTCAAGAAGCAGCAGTGGTTCAAGAGTTGGCTGTTTACGGCTGCAAACATCTATCTGAGGTAGTAGATTTTTTAAATAATCCAGGGCGTTACAAACCTGTGCAGATAAATCGCACAACGGAGATAGCAACAGTATCTTACCCTGGCGCAGATTTACATGAAGTGAAAGGACAAGCTCATGCGCGTCGTGCCCTAGAAATTGCTGCTGCTGGTGGACATAATTTAATTTTTGTCGGGCCGCCTGGTAGTGGAAAAACCATGTTAGCACGCCGTTTACCAGGAATTTTACCGCCCCTGAGTTTTGCCGAATCTTTGGAAGTGACTCGCATCCATTCGGTGGCTGGTTTATTGAAAAATCGCGGTTCGTTGGTACGCGATCGCCCTTTTCGCAGTCCCCACCACTCAGCATCCGGGCCTTCTCTTGTGGGTGGTGGTAGCTTTCCTCGTCCTGGGGAAATCTCGTTATCTCACAGGGGTGTGCTGTTCCTTGACGAATTGACAGAGTTTAAACGTGATGTTTTAGAATTTCTGCGTCAACCTTTAGAAGATGGCTATGTGACGATTTCCCGCACTAAACTATCAGTAATGTTTCCCGCACAGTTTACTTTGGTGGCGAGTACCAATCCCTGTCCTTGCGGTTATTATGGCGATACCATCCAACAATGTACTTGTTCTCCTCGTCAACGTGAGCAATATTGGGCAAAACTTTCTGGGCCATTGATGGATCGAATTGATTTACAAGTTGCGGTGAATCGCTTGAAACCAGAGGAGATTACCCAACAACCTACCGGAGAAACATCAATATCAGTACGGGAACGAGTGCAACAAGCAAGCGATCGCGCAGTTACCCGCTTCCAAGGAGAAGCAAATCTGCGTTGCAATGCCCACATGCAGAGTCGTCATCTCCAGAAATGGTGCAAGCTAGATGATGCTAGCCGTAGTTTATTAGAAGTAGCAATTAGAAAATTAGGTTTATCGGCAAGAGCAAGCGATCGCATTCTCAAAGTAGCACGAACTATTGCAGATTTAGCGGGAGAAGATGAGCTAAAAACCAATCATGTGGCGGAAGCGATTCAGTATCGCACAATTGATAGAATGCAGTGAAAGGGCGGTTATAACACCTCGTCTACACATAGTTTTCCCTACCTCCGTGGGTTAAAAACTCATTCTATTCGCCCTGGTTCAAAGAGGTGGGAGAAATCAACTGACCAATACGCTTGAGAATTTGCAAAACGGTGTACAGTTCTCTCGCGGATGCAAACGGAGCAAAGACCCTTGAAAAATCGTACTGTGGTGTATTTGTTTGTGTCACTTTGACAAATAAAATATCGTCTCCATTCGTCACCATCCCAAACACAGGTTTACTGGGGTTGGGGTTAGCCATCATATAAGCTAGGGCTTGCGGTACAGCTGACCAAACTGATAGTGTGGTTTTTTTCGACTCCAACACCATCACCCACAACTGCTCTTGTAACACTAAAACGTCAATCCGTCCGCGCAGTATATCTTCGCCATCATCTAGCACTAGTTCCACAGATGATTCAGCCTTAATTCTAAAAGGAGGATCGTAAAATCCAGAGAGTGCAAGTATTGGTGAAACCAAGAACAAGATAACTGTCCCTTCTAGTAAATCACCTCCGGCACGGTGATAAAGATACCTACGCCGCACGACATCCAAAGAGGCTTTTTCCGCTTCTGTAATTTCAGACAATCCCTCATACCACTCTGGGAAAAATTGCTCGTCTTCAACACGAACAAAACCGAATCGATTTTCTGACATCATGAAGAGTGGTAATCGCTTCTGTAATTGCTGCCGTCTGTGTCATTGCTTCTAAGTAAAAATTGCTTTGCTACATTATCAACATCAGCGCATTTTTATTATCGCCAATTGGCGCGTAGGCGTAACCCATCGTAGACATCGCATTGTTATATCACTATAAAATTATAAATTCCTCCCCAAGGACGCTGCACAAACTCCCTTGGGGGGATGCCTCTAGTTATGAAATCAGTATCCAATATATCAGGAAGTAAGCGACATCCCTTAAGGAGACTGATTGGATGAATTTGCAGGCGATTTGGAAGTTGTTACAAGATACATTCAAAGAATGGAGTGAGGATAAAGCCTCACGGTTAGCGGCGGCGTTAGCTTACTACACGATTTTTTCTATTGCACCATTGCTAATTATTGTAATTGCGATCGCAGGGGCAGTATTTGGAGAAGAGGCAGCAAGAGGGCAAATCGTTGGACAAATTCAAGGTTTAGTCGGTAGAGATGGGGCAGAATTTATTCAAACGGCGATCACAAATGCTAATAAACCACAGACAGGCGCGATCGCTTCGATTATTAGTGTTGTAGTTTTACTCTTAGGTGCTACTGGTTTATTTACCGAGTTGCAAGATTCCCTCAACACGATTTGGGAAGTGAAACCAAAACCCGGACGCGGCGTAACGAACATGATTCGCCTACGCGTTTTGTCCTTTGCAATGGTGATAGGTATTGGCTTTTTACTTTTAGTTTCTCTGGTAATTAGTACGGCATTAACAGCATTATTAACGTACTTTAGTAACTTGGTGCCAGGTGTAGATTTTCTCTGGCAGATTATCAACTTCATCCTTTCTTTTGCCATCACTACATTCCTGTTTGGACTTATTTTTAAAGTTCTACCAGATGTCGAAATTGGTTGGAGCGATGTTTTAATTGGAGCTATGCTCACCTCATTTTTGTTCTCTATAGGTAGGTATTTATTAGGGCAATATCTAGGTAATGGCAGTTTTGGTTCAGCCTATGGTGCAGCTGGTTCACTGGTTGTAATCTTAGCTTGGGTTAACTATGCCGCGCAGATTCTTTTCTTCGGAGCGGAGTTTACCCAAGTTTATGCTAGAAGGTACGGCAGCGGCATAACCCCAAGTAAACATGCCATACCTCTATCTGATAATGCGGAACATAATGGTAAGGCTCCAACGGGGCAATCGTCTACTAAGAAAAAGCCTTCTTCTAACTTTATTAATCGCTTGTTCCAGTCTTTCAAGAAGCCAAAGCGTTTAAAACAGAGAAGAAAAAATCAGCGATTTTGATTCCTGATTGTTAAAAATTTAGGTTTGTAAATCTGATAGATGTTGAAATATTTAACCTCTAATAAAAGTTAGTCTTATGAAATAAGACCACAGATAAATAACCTGATATAGCGGTTCCCACTCAGATGCGGTACAACATTATATTGCCAAGTGTAGGGGCACGGCACTGCCCATTGGTGTCAACTTAAGCTAAAAGTAGCTTAACTGAAAGCTTGACTCACCCGCCTAGAACTAAAGTTCTAGGCTAATAGCTAAAGTAGACTAAAGATTATTCGGATTATTTAGTCATCAAAAGATGACTTTAGCTATTAGCAAGGAACTGAAGTTCCTTGCGGGACATTGGTTCTACGTTAAGTTGACAGGTATGGGCACTGCCGTGCCCCTACGGGTGTACCTCACGGAAACGAGAACCGCCATACTGGATTTTTTCCAGAAGTCTATTGAGAAAGGAAGAAAATCAGTGCTAATGGAAAAATGGTTTTTTATCGATTGGCAGGCAATCTTTATTCCTAGCATCAGCATCTTTGAGTTGATTATCCGTGGTTCGCTGGTATACTTGGCGCTGTTCTCAGTGCTACGTTTTCTTCCTAGCCGACAACTAGGAACACTAGGAATCACTGACTTACTCGTAGTTGTGCTATTTGCTGAAGCTGCCCAAAACGCTATGGCGAGTAATTATACATCTATTACTGAAGGCGCTATCCTGGTAGGAACTGTAATTTTTTGGAGCTACTTGTTGAACTGGTTAGGTTACAAAATCCCCCAGTTCCAACGTTTTATGAATCAGCCACCACTGCTACTGGTAAAAAATGGTCGGATGATTCAGCGTCATTTGCAACGAGAGTTAATTACAGAGGATGAGTTGATGAGCAAGTTACGTCAGCAAGGTGTGGAATTTTTAGCAGATGTGAAGTTTGCATATATGGAGGCTGACGGCAGCATTAGTATCATCACCTCAGACTCCAAAACTAGTTCCGTCCCTGAGCAAAAAGCAGTACTAAAAAGCGATCTACATTAATTAAACTGTAAAATATGACGGTTGTATTCTGTGCCGAACTGTGATTGAGCGTTATACTTTGCCGGAAATGGCTAATCTGTGGAGTGAAGCCTATAAACTAAAAACTTGGCTGCAAGTCGAAATTGCTGTTTGCGAGGCTCAAGCTGAACTGGGTTACATTCCATCTCAGGCGGTTGAGGAAATTAAGGCCAAGGCAGATTTTGATCCAAAGCGGGTATTGGAAATTGAGGCTGTAGTCCGCCACGATGTCATTGCTTTCTTGACAAATGTCAACGAATATGTTGGTGAAGCTGGACGCTACATTCACCTGGGTTTAACTAGTTCGGATGTTTTGGATACAGCTTTAGCGCTGCAATTGGTTGCCAGTCTGGATATATTGTTGCAACGTTTGGAAGATTTGATTCAGGTAATTCGCCAAAAAGCACGGGAACATCGTCATACAGTGATGGCTGGCCGATCGCATGGTATTCATGCTGAACCGATCACTTTTGGTTTCAAGCTAGCTGGCTGGTTAGCAGAAGTGTTACGACATCAAGAACGTCTGACAATTCTCCGCGAAACGATCGCTGTGGGTAAGATTTCTGGTGCAGTGGGAACATACGCGAATGTTGAACCGCGTGTAGAAGCGATCGCTTGCCAAAAACTCGGACTCAAACCCGATACGGCCTCAACCCAAGTTATTTCCCGCGATCGCCACGCCGACTATGTGCAACAATTAGCTTTGGTTGCGGCATCCATCGAACGTTTTGCTGTAGAAATTCGCAATCTGCAAAAAACAGACGTTCTAGAAGTTGAAGAATTCTTTTCCAAAGGTCAAAAAGGTTCCTCAGCAATGCCACACAAGCGCAATCCCATCCGTTCGGAACGGCTGACGGGAATGGCGCGACTCGTTAGAAGTCATGCTGGTGCAGCTTTGGAAAACGTCGCTCTTTGGCATGAAAGGGATATTTCCCACAGTTCTGTAGAACGGGTGATTTTGCCAGATGCTTGCACATTAACGCATTTCATGTTGTCAGAAATAACCGACTTGGTAAAAAACCTGTTGGTTTATCCTGAAAACATGGCACGAAATCTCAACTGTTATGGTGGCGTTGTGTTCAGCCAAAAAGTGCTACTTGCCTTGATAGACAAGGGAAGCAGCCGCGAAGAAGCTTATGCGATCGTTCAAGAAAGCGCTCACGCCGCTTGGAACAAGCCCGAAGGTAATTTCCAAGACTTGATTAGCAAAGATCCCCGCGTTACCGAAAAGTTGTCCCCAGCAGAACTAGAGGTCTGTTTCGACCCCCAGCAGCATCTGACGCATTTAGAAGAGGTTTATCAACGGTTGGGTATTTAGGATTAATTTGCTTGTAGTGAGCGCTTCAGCGCTTACTACATATAACGGTCATGCCCAAGAACGCTTTTTAGTTAACCTCTAGAAAAATTCTGTATAATTCAATACAGTTCAGATAAGCCCAAAACACTTGTAGAGACGGCGATTTATCGCGTCT
>NZ_JAYGHD010000352.1:0-20945 GCF_034932245.1 Nostoc sp. UHCC 0251 | reverse complement strand
GCGTAGCTATGCCGCAGGCTTTACGACAAAGCTCAGTGACCACCGCAGGCATCGCTTCCCTTAGCACTATCAATCGCAAGTCAATTTCAATATTGGCTTTCATCCGAAAAAATCTTGCTGGTATTAGAAGAAACTTCCAAAATCTTCCTTCAGAAAGTACCAAGGGCAAATCATTTTGTCGTAGTCTTTGTTTTATGCGAATCAAAGGAAGCCAAAAAAAGCAGGGGGCATCTATGCTAAACCTAACAATCAATGGGGGATTATAACCACAATGAGTGTAGGGTAGCGAGTCCGTAAAAATATTGGAGGCCACCATACCTCCGGTATGGTGGCCTGGCCCCAAACAGGTCTTGGCATAAGGCTTTCCCAAATACTTTTTCTTTCGTCCTACTTTCTACCTTGCCCGGAGGGCTTGGCCAAAATCCAGGAGTAAGAATGAAAGGGTTTTATACTACCACCCGATTGTAAAATCACCTTATTAGGCGGGTGTATAAAACTCTTTTATTCAGAATTCAAAATTCAGAATGAATTCTGATTTTTTCTTGATAAAAATTGAAGAAATGTTACGAAACTTGGGTGAATCTGGACAGGAACTGCTAAGGCAATATTTCTTAGAAGCGGAGTAGTGTAATGACGAATGAGGAAGTGGAGCAAATATGTTTAGAGGAGATTCTTATCACCGAAGAATTGTCTCGTAGAATACCTAGAACCACTGACCTCAAGCAAGAAAACAATGCACTTCATACCCTGATAGGGCAAGTAGTTGAGCAGCCTCAAATTCTGCTCAAAAAGCTTGTAAAAATAATTACTCAACTGTGTCAAGCAGAATCAGCAGGTTTCAGCTTACTTGAGGTGACTCCGAACGGGGAAGATATTTGTCGCTGGTTCGCACTAGCTGGGATGTTAGAAGCCTATGAACAAACTGCCACCCTTTATAGCTTTAGTTGCTGCGGCATCTGCCTAGAACGTCAAGCCCCCCTGCTCTATTCCTATCCAGAAAGGTATTTCACCTTCTTGCAACAGGTTAAGCCAACAATCGTTGAGATATTGGTGGTTCCTTTATTGATTGCCAATCAACCACTTGGCACGATTTGGATTGTATCCCACGATGAGCATCGGCAGTTTGATCGAGAAGACTTGCGGCTGATGACAAGCTTCGCAAATTTTACAGCCACCGTTCTTTACAGTAACAACGCCCGTCAAGCAGCCGAAGAATCTGCACGGCGTGAGCAAGCCGCCCGTGCCGTTAGCGAAGCGGCACAAAATGCAGCTGAACAAGCCAACCGTCTCAAAGATGAATTCCTCGCTGTTCTATCTCACGAACTGCGTTCCCCGCTCAACCCGATTTTGGGTTGGGCAAAACTCCTGCAAACCCGCAAATTTGATGAAGCAAAGACGGCTTATGCCCTAGAAACCATTGAGCGCAATGCCAAGTTGCAGTCTCAGCTGATGGAAGATTTACTGGATGTTTCCCGCATTCTTCAAAGCAAACTCAGCCTGAAGATCAGTTCTGTCGATCTGTCCGCCGTCGTTGAAGTAGCCCTTGATACTGTGCGTTTAGCGGCTCAAGCCAAGTCAATTCAACTCAAGACAAAATTGGAACCGGATATAGGGCAAGTTTTGGGCGATCCCAGTCGCTTGCAGCAAGTCGTCTGGAATTTGCTCTCTAACGCCGTTAAATTTACAGAGTCCGGGGGGGAGGTGGAAATACGACTTGAGCGCGTGGGTACACAAGCGCAAATCCAAGTGAGTCACACAGGTAAAGGCATCAACCCAGAATTTCTGCCTCATGTATTTGATTACTTCCGTCAAGCTGACAATACCACAACAAGAACCTTTGGTGGCTTGGGGCTTGGTTTAGCGATCGCTCGTCAAATCGTTGAACTGCACGGTGGAACAGTCCAAGCTGAAAGTGAAGGAGATGATAAAGGTGCAACCTTTACTGTCTTGTTACCTATCAAGAGTGCCGAGCCTCAAACAAGTGAAGACAAAAGTTTGCCTGACGATTCTTCTAATCTTCAAGGGATAAATGTGTTAGTCGTGGACGATGAAGTTGACACCCGCGAGCTAATAGTTTTCATCCTGCAACAGTATGGTGCTTCTGTGCGTGCCTTCGCCTCAGCTTCTCAAGCACTAGATGCCTTTGCACTTGAGAAACCAGATATTATTTTAAGTGATATTGGGATGCCAGAAATGGATGGCTATATGCTGATTCGGGAAATTCGTAGACGCGAAGCGGCTTGTCGTCAGACATCGCTACCGCCTGAACAAGGGGGAGAGATTCAAGCGATCGCACTTACAGCCTATGCTGGAGAGATAAACCAGTCAAAAATTCTCCAAGCAGGATTTCAAAAACATTTGACTAAGCCAATAGAACCAGAAAAATTAGCGATGGTAATTGCTAGCCTAGTTAAATAATTAAATAATCATTTTAAGAAGTCGAGAGTAAGAGGTGGCTACAAATTCCGGTTTTAGAAACCTAAAAGATCAGTTCCTTCCTGAACGCAAAGAAGCTCTGCTGGCTCGGATGGCGAACCGCATCCGGCAATCGCTGAACCTGCAAGAAATTTTGGATGCAACTGTGGTCGAGTTGCGGGCATTTTTGCAAACCGACCGGACTAAGGTCTACCGCTTCGATCGCGACGGGCATGGACACGTCGTTGCCGAAGCCAGCGCCCCCAACCGCCTACCTTCTTTGCTGGGATTACACTATCCATCTGATGACATTCCGCCGCAAGCGCGGGCTTTGTTTGTTAAAGCACGTACTCGCTCCATTGTCAATGTCAGCGAGCAGCGAATTATTCTCAACTCGCTGCCGACTCCCAAAACAACGGCGATCGGAGACTTGACCGTTGAAGAAGTGCAAGAGCAACCCCTCGAAGATATCTTAAGCCGTCCGGTAGACCCCTGCCATGTAGACTATCTCACCCAGATGGGTGTGCAATCTTCTCTGGTAGTGCCAATAATTTATCAACAGGAACTCTGGGGGCTATTAATCTCTCATCATGCCGAACCCAGAGAGATTACATCTGAAGATTTGCTGGTCGTGCAATTGCTTGCCGATCAGGTTTCACTAGCAATTACCCAGGCGAGTTTGCTGAGTCAGGTACAGGAACAGCAGCAGCGTGATGCGATCGTTAATCAGATTGCCACCATGTTGCACGCGCCTCTGACCCCTGAAGATATTTTGCATAACGTTCTAGAGAAAGCAGTCAAAGCTTCTGGCAGTTCTGGAGGAAGGTTGTACCTAACTTCCCCGGATGAGGCTTTACCAGCCCATCTTTATACTTACGGAAATCAGCCGGCTCCATCCGAGCATGAGCAACCACACTTACTAGAAAATCATCCCCTTTGGCAAGAGGTAGGGGAAACTCCTGCTCCCATCGACACTGCCTTAACCCAAAAAGATAAACCTGCCCTGCGAGTGGTAATTAATCTTCAGCAAGAACCGCGTCTGCACCAACTGATTGAATCCTTCCAGACCACACCGATTCGGGGTTTGATTGTTCAACCGTTGTATTATGGTAAAGAATTTCTGGGGTATCTAACATTCTTTCGCGACCAAATTGGCACAAAAAATCTTTGGCCAGGCTATGAGGAAGCCGATGAGCGCCAACAGCGGCCCCGCCAGTCAATGGCACAATGGCAGGCGCTCAAACAAGATAAAGCTCACCCCTGGAGCATCGAAGAGATGGAACTCATCCAGTCTTTGAACATTCACCTATCGCTGGCCGTGCTGCAAAACCGCCTTTATCACCGGGAACGCCAGCAACGCCTGATAGTTGAGATGCACAACGAAGCTCTCTCTCATGCCCGAGCTGCCGCCGAAGAGGTGAGTCGCCTCAAGAGCAACTTCTTGGCTTCTACCAGCCACGAATTGCGAACCCCTCTGGCCTCGACCTTAAACTATTTAAAGTTGCTCAAAGAGCGTCTTTATGAAGACGAAGATGAGTTGCGCGAATATATAGACGGCGCTTACCAATCGACGCAAAATCTTGTCACCATCATTAACGATGTCCTTGACATTGCCAAGATTGAAGACGGGCGCATAGCCTTAGATTTAGAGACAGTTTATCTGCAAAAGCTTTTACAAGAGCAGTGTTTCCTTTCTGGTGCCGAAAGCCGCTACAAGTCAATTCCTCTGACACTCGACTGTGAAATCGAGACTGTTTTCGCCGACAAGATCAAAGTCCGTCAGGTGATGACAAACTTGCTGGATAACGCCTTCAAATTCACCGATGAGGGTCAAATCGATGTCAGGGCTGTCGTCGATAGTACTGGGACAATGGCTCAAATCTCGGTACACGATACAGGTATCGGTATTGAGATGGAAAACTCAGAGCAACTGTTTTCCCCATTTGTGCAAGCTGATGGTTCTGCCCAGCGCTCCTACGGGGGCACCGGCTTAGGGCTGACTATCTGCAAGCGATTAGTAGAACTGATGGGTGGTAAGATATGGCTTGAAAGCCCTGGACTAGGGCAGGGAAACACGGTGATTTTTACCCTGCCTCTAAACGAACAAAGTCAGGTAGGAGGTCAGGGTTCTCTAGTTGAGGGCCAAGCCCCTAGCTAAAAGCTAGGGGCTTGGCCCTTGGAAGATATTTCACCTGACTATAAAAAAGATGAGTATTTTCATGGATTTTAATATTTGGACGGCAATTAAAATCACCTGTACCTTACTCTCATTGGATGTAGGCGCTTCCACAGCATGGAGGTTTTAGTAACAATCTTGAACATCCTGCTGGTTGAAGACAATCAACTCCTAGCTAAGGGAACCGCCAAACTAATCGAACGTTTGGGGGGTCATCAGGTGTTTATTACTGCCGAACCAAAAGAGATATTCAACCGATGCGAAGCGGGGGCAGTAGAACTGGTGATTATGGATATCAATTTGCCGGGAGCTAGGTGGGAAGGGCAAAAAGTCGATGGCTCCATCCTGTCGCGCCATCTGAAGACACAGTGGAAACAGTTACCAATTATCCTGGTGACGGCTTACACTATGCCCGCCGATCAACATCTCCTGTTGTCCCAATCTGGGGCTGACAGTTGTTATACCAAACCCATAACTGACTACGATGCCTTTTTGGATATGATTAGTTTTCTTGGTCAAAAAAGGAATTGAATCTCCATGTATAAGCTGGCGATTTTGGATGATGACGAACACTGGTGTCGCATCGTCCAACGCTTTCTGAAGCAACAATATGACGTGGCAATCTATAAGTCAGTGTCTAGTTTCTTGTGGGAGTTAGACGAACTAAACCAGTATGATATCTTTCTGGTTGATTTCGTGCTGCCTACAGCTCGGTATGAGCTAAGTACGGATGGCATGGAAATCGTTACCGCTCTCAAGCGCCGCTTGGCTCGTTCTCCTGTAGTCATCCTCGTCACGGCTTACATGAGCAAGAATGAGTTAGAGGTGCATGGCAAACAAATGTGTCCAGAAGCAGACGGATTTTTTGCCAAGGATGCCGGACTAGAATTATTGGCTCACCAAATGAAGCGGCTGCTCCCACCAGGTACAACTGAGGATAGTTAACGGGAAAAATACTTAGGATTTTCTGACTTTCGCTTGTTCTAAATTGAGCTAAAGAGTGGTTTGATGCGATCGCATCACAGTGCATAAATCTAAAATCAACTGGAAATTGTTTTATCCATTGTGTAATATTAGTACATAACGTAAATTTTGTATATTTTTAGCAATTTGTACAAAAATTACATTTGAGCATCAATTATTTAATTTTGTGAGGCGCTATGACTGCCATAAGTGCAACAGAAGCTCGCGCAAACTTCCAAGAGCTTATTAATCGTGCTGAGTATAAGGGTGAGCGGATTATAATTCAGCGTCATGGTAAAGCTGCTGTAGCAATTATCGGTCTTGATGATTTGAAATTGCTTGAAGCTGTTGAAGATGCTATTGATTCAGAAACGCTTCGTCGTGCAATTGAGGAAAATGATGGGTTTACTACCTTAGAGGCAATTAGTGCCAAGCGTGGAAATGAGTTAACGCTACAGTTTGAGAATTGCTAAAACTGCGGAAAAGGATTTGTTAGATTTGCAAGCGAAATTTTATAAACAGGTTGTATCAAAAATCCTTTTGCTTCAAGGCAATTCTCGACCTCAAGATTGCAAAGCCTTGAAAGGCTATGAGGGTGGTTATCGTGTCGATCAAGGTGAATATAGAATTCTCTACACAATTGATGAAGAAAGTAAATTGATTGATGTTTTTCGTGTTGGTAAGCGAAATGATGGTGAAGTCTACAAAAATTTGTAATCGGACTTTACTCCATAGACTTCTTTTCTCTCGTTCTCATGCTCTGCATGGGAACGAAGAACTCCAAACTTTTAACTCTTAACTCTTAACTCTTAACTTCTAACTCCCCAAACTTAGGACTCCACCACCCTTTTTGTGTGCTGAAATAAGCCACATCTTTATGTTTGGTATCTTTACGTAATTGTGGATCAGAACATCGCAACATTTTCTTACTCTGCCCCTCTTTGATGTAACTGTACTCCTCTAAAGGTTTCTTACATACTGGGCAGGAATATGCCGTCATCTTCACGGGAGGCTTTTGTTGATTTTCAGCTTGGACTGTTTTAGCTTGTGGTGGCTGCCAAGTCTTGTTAAAGTCGCTCCAAAATAGCACGACATTTTCACAGCCTTTTGTGCATTTGAGAAAATATTTCTTTTTAACCTTAGTACTCGGAATTTTGGCGAGAAAATTTTTGCATTCAGGGCATCGCGTCTTGGAAGTTTCATATTTCCGCTCAGTTATCACATTAGCTTTACCTGTTGGGGAACTCGCAACTACAGTTTTAGCTTTAGAAAGCGCTGGTACAAAATAATTCTGATTCCAACTAGTTAAATAATGCTGCCAAGAGTTTTTTCCTTCAGAAATTGCATCAAGGGCATCTTCCATTTTTGCTGTGAATTCCGCCTCTAGTAAATCAGGCAGTGCTTTGAGCAAAAACGCATCAACTTCTAACCCTAAGGCTGTCGGTTGCAGATGGTCTTTTTTCAACTCGACATAATTTCGTTTTTTTAAGGTAGCAACAGTAGGAGCATAGGTACTTGGGCGACCAATTCCTTTACGTTCCATGAGTTGCACTAATTTTGGTTCGCTATAACGGGGTGGTGGCTGCGTCTGCTTTTGCTCATGTCCAGCATTCTCCAGTTTTAATGCTTGTCCCTGTTGTAATGAAGGTAAAACACTATCCTTGCTGAGATTATTCCAGTACCGAGCATAACCGTAAAATTCAATTACTTGCCCTCTTGCTGACCATAGTAGAGAACCAGACTGAGTAATCACCAAAGTTTTACGCAATTGGGCAGCCCGACACTGAGAAGCAATTGACCGTTTCCAGATCATCACATACAGATTAAACTCATCATCAGGAAGTTCTAAGCGCAATTGAACTGAGGGACGAAACACATCCGTTGGACGAATCGCTTCATGTGCTTCTTGAGCCGATTTGCTACTACGATGCTTGGCGACTTGCTGCGGTACATTCGGCGGGTCATTTTGCTCTAACCATTTACGGGCGCTGGCACAAAATTCTGGACTCAGCATTACTGAATCTGTTCGCATATATGTAATCAGCCCTGCCTCATAAAGCTTTTGGGCCACAACCATAGTTTTGTCGGGAGCAAACCTCAGCTTTGAACCGGCTGCTTGCTGAAGGCTGGAAGTTGTAAATGGTGGCGGTGGCTGGCGGTTAACAATTTTTCCTTCAAAATGAATCACCTGATGAGGATGTCGCTGTGCTTCTTCAACTAAACGTGTTGCCTCTGCTTCGGAAAGAACGCGCTTAGACTCCGGTGTTTCTGGACTATTACCTACCTTAGCGTCATCATGAGTTTCAGTTTCTTGGTCTGCTGCATCTTTTGCAGAATCGACCGTTCCTTTGTAAAAAGCTCGAAATCCTTCCGCATAATCTACCCAGACACTCCAGTAATCTTGGGGGACAAAAGCCAGAATTTCGTTTTCTCGCTGACAAATCAGGTGCAACGTCGCGCTTTGAACTCTGCCAACACTCTTAGCGCCGTTATTCAATGCCCAAACTAAAGGGCTACCCTTGTAACCCACCAGCTTATCTAGGCAATCTCGGCACAACCCAGCACCGATTAAATTTTGGTCTAGCTTTCTGGGATTAGCGATCGCACTCTGTACCGCCGATGCTGTAATCTCAGTATAAATTACTCGTTTCGGTTCCCTTAAACCCAGCGTTTCTTTGAGATGCCAAGCGATTGTTTCGCCTTCCCGGTCTGGGTCAGTTGCTAAGACAACTTCATCAACCTGCCTCACCGCAGACTTGAGCTTCTGGATTGTTTCTTTCGCTCGTTGGTCACGCGGGACGTAATTGCATCGAACATTACTGCCGTCCATGACGAAGCCCAAGGAATCGTCTCCTTCATTGCTGAGTTCTCGGATGTGGCCACAACTGGCTAGAACTTTCCAATCCGAACCCAGAATTTGACTGAGTTTTTTGACTTTTCCGGGAGATTCTACCACAAGCAGGCGTTTGATCATAGCAACTGCGTTCTAGATTTTGAGCAATAAACTGGCAATTGCAATGAGCGATGGCTGCGCCAACGTCAAAGGCAAACGCCCACCCTCGTGATATGGATTTTATAGAATACTGTACCAAAAAGCTTGGGAGATTGCTGAACTCAGTTTAGAGGTAAATCATCTTAACGCGATGCCTGATTGTGCGATCGCTGTTGGAACTGGCTCAACTATTATAATTTTAGCCTTAACAACCTAGTTAAACAGGGGAAAATCTGTAGAAAGATTCCGCAGGGTGTGGAGGTTACCTTCCAAGAACGCCTAAAAGTCAGAACTTTCTAAGAAAGACGACACAAAAGAATAGGATTTTTGTTCCCTGTGCTTTCCAGAAAAAGATAGAAGTTAGAATTAAAGCCATGAAGCCAATGGCTATAGGACTAGATGACTATGCGAATTAAGCAAATTTACGTCAGTGGCTTATTTGGAATTTTTGACCATGTGATTCCATTGAACATGGATGAAAGAATTACCATTATTCATGGCCCAAATGGTTTTGGGAAAACAGCCATTTTAAGAATTTTAAATAGTTTTTTTAACTCCCGATACGCAGAGTTAAGAGCTATCCCGTTTAAAAAATTTAGAATTGAATTTGATGATAGTACTAGTGTTGAAATAATCAATAATATCGAAAGCTTAGAAAAACCAAAAAATAAGGTTTTTTTCAACTTTTATAAGCATGATTTAAAAACAGATTCTTTTACTTTAAAGCGAGTAAATTATCGTGATGAAAGAGAAGTTTTCATGAGCTTTTCGTCAGATGATCTTATCCCCGTAAAAGAACAATTATATCCTACAAAGTTAATGAATTTTTCTATAGAAAAACATCGTTATTTAGAAGACTACCTACAGGGCTTTTATAGCTTATCGTCCTCAAATTTTAAGTCACAAGAAGAACCTGATTGGTTAGGAGAATTGAGAAGCAATATTCATATTCGCCTCATTGAATCACAACGGTTGCTTAATTTTATTCCTAACCATTCTTCCAGACGCTCTGCTGAAACACCTTCAATATTATCAACCGTGTCTGCCTATTCTGATGAACTTGCTAAACTGATGCAAGATAAATTTAAAGAATACGGTACAATATCTCAATCTCTTGACAGAACTTTTCCTATAAGAGTGGTGAAGCAACAGCCATCTACAGATTTAACAGATGAACAACTTCGTCATCAATTAAACGAGCTTGAAGCGACTCGCTCTCGCCTTATAGAAGTAGGTCTTTTGGATAAAGATGAAGATACAGAATTTCAAATCCAGCCTCAAGATATAGATGAAAGCACCAAAAATGCTTTGTCGGTATATGTTCAAGATGTAGAAAAAAAGTTGAGCGTTTTTGCTGAAATAGCAAGCAAGATTGATTTATTAAGGAAAATTATTAATAATAAGTTTGCCTATTCCTACAAAGAGATAAACTTTAGTAAAGAAAAGGGATTCGTTGTCACAACAAGTTATGGCTCCTCATTATCTAATTCAAAAACTCTTTTGCCAACAGATTTATCATCTGGAGAGCAACATGAGTTAGTTCTTCTCTATGAACTACTATTTAAAGTTAAACCTAACTCTCTAGTTTTAATTGATGAGCCTGAATTATCTCTTCATGTAGGTTGGCAAGTTCAGTTTTTAAAAGATTTACAAGACATCACACAGCTTGCAGATTTAAATATACTAATGGCTACTCATTCACCAGATATAATTCAAGATCGCTGGGATTTGACGGTTGAACTGAAAGGGCCACAAAAGTGAGAGATTTTCTAACAGTTGACCGTGTTGCTAACCAAATACGATTACGACGAAGCACATATACTGGAACTTTCTTATTAGTGGAAGGAAGTTCTGATAAAACTTTCTATAAGCGATTTGTTGACCAATTAGTTTGTGAGTTAGTCGAAACATCAGGAAAACCCTCTAGTAAACAGCGTGCTATTGAAATTTTAAAAATTTTGGAACACTCAAATTTTCAGGGAGTTCTAGCGATTGTTGATGCAGATTTTGATCGCCTTGAAACTTTGTTATACACCAGTCCTAATCTTCTTTACACCGACAGCCATGACCTTGAAACTATGCTAATTAACTCACCAGCATTTAACAAAGTACTCGCTAAATTTGGTTCTGAAGAGAAAATTGCTCAGTTTAATCGAGACGTAAAATTAGTATTAGTTGAAAATGGGATGTTGGTAGGTTATTTACTTTGGATCTCTAAGTGTGACGGATTAAATCTAACCTTTGAGGGTATTACATTTAGCAAGTTCATTCATGAGCAAACTTTACAAATTGATGAACTCAAGCTGATTCAGGAGATTAAGAATAAATCCCAAGCTTTCTCTTTGAACGAGAAAAATCTGCAAGAACGGCTAAAGACTCAGAAAAGCAATAACCACGATCCTTGGGAAATCTGCTGCGGTCATCATTTGGTGGAAATTCTGTCGCTTGGTTTACGCAAAGCACTTGGTTCTAACAAAGCTGCTGATGTTGAAGCGAATAGTCTTGAGCGTAGTTTGCGGCTTGCTTATGAAGAAATCTACTTTCGCCAGACACAACTCTACTTGGACATTCGTATATGGGAAAGCAATAATCAGCCATTTAGGGTTTTGCGGAATGGCACATAAATACCAACTTCAACAACTATGTACAATATTGTTATTTTTGACACCCAGCGTTTGAAGAGTGTTAGTGTCGGTAGAAGATCAGGCGATCGCACTTCCTGTTCTCTCTACCAGCTTGACTTACAGCAGTTATTAGCGATAATTGATACCGTCCACGCCATAAGTATTTGCGTAGGCGTAGCCCGTCGTAGACATCGCTTAATCTTAAATTGAAGGGTAAAAACCCAGCTTCTCTATGAAAACCGGGTTTTTAAGTAATTATTAATTTACTTCTGATTAGTACAACAGGGCAATAAAGGCTTATTTACAACTTCTTTAATGTCTACTGAATTTAACAAATCTTCCCAATATTTTTGAACTTCAGGATCGTTAGGACGCTGGCGGCGTAAATTAGCTAAAGTTCTTAGAGCATCTTCCCAAAATCCGGCGGTGGCAAATAAAACTGCACGATCCAAGTCTGTATTTGGTTGCTTTAGCTGAAGAGATAGGTTTTCATCTTGCGATCGCACTATTGTACCTTCTATATATGAGTCCTTATCGCGGTTGCGAGGATCACAAATCATTGAAAAAGTCCAATTATACTCTTTACCGATTTGTAGAGATGGCTGATTAGCAGGTACATTGACACTAACAATACCATTTTGCCCAACAGGTTTGAAAGTTCCCTTATACAATGGGTCAACGCTATTATCATCCCGCAAAACAAATTCTAGTGCTTGTACTGTTGTAGAGGTTTGAGGAACATAGAAAAAGAATGTGGGACGCTCTGCTGTAGTTCGTTGAGCTTCCTTATCTGTTGGTGTCAGGGGAATGAGATATTGTCCAGTTTGAAAGCAACTTCCTCGTGTTCCTGCTGACCTTACTCTACCAGGTCTACCTGGGACAAAGGCAATACGATTTCTGCCACGTTGAATGTAACCTGTAACATTTCTAATTGCAGTAGTTGCGTACCTATCTCCAGGACGTAGCCGCTCTGCTTGCTGAAAATATCTTAAAGCTTTTCTATAGTTTCTCCGTTTGGTTTCATTATAACCAAGTTGCATATATTGAGTGTAAGCAGGTTGAGCTTGTGCTAGTTGGTAAACTGATGTTGCCAAAACCTGAGTAGTGCTTAGAGGCTCGAAGGGGAGAAATGCTAAAGCAGCAAGCAGATAGCTTGCCCAAAATCTATGTTTCATGATGTCCATATCCACTTGTAGTACATTGCTTGCGTATATATAATACAATAGCCTAAGCTTTACAGTGGCAAGACTTTATCTGTACTAATTTTTGAAAAAAGGTAGCTTTGTGACTTCTTCCCAAAAAAATAAATTCCCGGCTTTTTGAAAAAGTCGGGAATCTGAGCCTTTAGATTTTCTACTAGTACAGAGGGTGTGTAAATCCAGTTACCATCTCAATTAACAAGACTTGGGGCAAAATCCATTTGTTAAAGGTAGGCAAACTTCCGCCACATTTTACTAGGGAGTGTCAACTATTCCTAATGAGGTACAGCCAATTTTTCATCGGCTACCTGGGTATTATCAGCAACAATTTTGCGGAATGCATCACCTTCAATTGTTTCCTGTTCTATTAACAAATCAACTAAACGCTCCAAAACTATGCGGTTTTCTTCCAACAATTCTTTGGCTCTGATGTAGGAATTGTGAACAATTTCACGCACCTGTGAATCAATTTTGGCGGCAATTTCCTCAGAATAGTCTGATTTATTCATCCAGTCACGTCCCAAAAATACCTCTGCACTCTGATTTTCTAGTGACAATGGGCCTAATTCTGACATCCCGAAGCGTGTCACCATCTGCCGCGCCATTCCTGTAACTTGTTGCAGGTCATTACCTGCACCTGTGGTAACTTCTGGCTTACCAAAAACGATTTCTTCGGCGGCGCGACCACCCAAAGTGCCAGTAATCCTGGCTTTGAGTTGGGAACGGGAAATTAACCCCTGTTCTTCGTTGGGAGTAAACCAAGTTAATCCGAGTGCTTGTCCCCGTGGAATTAATGTAACTTTCTGCACAGGGTCATGCTCTTTGATCAATGTGCCTACTAAAGCGTGTCCAACTTCATGATAGGCAATCAAGCGCTTGCTCTTGCTGTCTACTAAAGCGGTACCTTCCATACCTGCAACCACTCTATCCACAGCAGCATCAATTTCTAAAAGGGTGACAGCTTCTTTACGTCTCCTAGCAGTGAGAATGGCGGCTTCGTTGAGTAAGTTGGCTAAGTCTGCGCCAGTAAATCCAGGAGTGCGACGAGCGATCGCTTCTAATGATACGCTAGGATCAATTTTTTTATTCCGTGCGTGGACTTTCAAAATTTCCAGTCGCCCTTTCAAATCCGGTGCATCCACCATCACTTGTCTGTCAAAGCGTCCTGGTCTGAGCAGCGCTGCATCTAAAACATCTGGGCGGTTAGTGGCAGCAATAATAATGATACCTGTGTTACCTTCAAAACCATCCATTTCGGTGAGGAGTTGGTTCAAGGTTTGTTCGCGCTCATCGTTACCGCCACCGATACCAGCACCCCGTTGTCTACCTACTGCGTCAATTTCATCGATAAATATTAGACATGGGGCATTCTCTTTGGCTTTCTTGAAGAGGTCGCGCACGCGAGATGCACCCACACCGACGAACATTTCCACGAATTCTGAACCGGAAATACTGAAGAATGGTACACCCGCTTCACCTGCGATCGCTTTTGCTAGTAAAGTTTTACCAGTACCCGGAGGCCCAATTAACAGCACTCCTTTGGGAATACGTGCGCCTACAGCAGTAAATCTTTCTGGCTGTTTCAGGAAAGTCACAACTTCTTCGAGGTCTTCTTTAGCTTCTTCAACCCCGGCTACATCTTCAAATTTAACTCCAGTTTTTGCCTCCATTTGGAAGCGAGCCTTGGATTTGCCGAAATTCATTGCTTGGCTAGAAGCATTAGTAGAGCGTCGGAGGAACAATAGCATTAAAGCCACCAGCGGCAAAATCCACATAAGATTGATCAACAGCCCAACAGCAGCTCGACTGTTAGCAGAGGAAACCTCGCCAAAATCAACATTCTGGTCTTTGAGAATGTCAATTAACTCTGCATTTTGCGCCAAAAGTCTCACCTGTTGAGGTGGTGTATTCTCCTTTTGCCCCTTTAGATAAACCTTTGCTAGCTGTTCGGTTTCGTCAAGCTCTACTCTTTCAACTTCTCCCGCCTTCACTTTCTTGATCAACTGACCATAATTTAGAGGTGTGCTTTCTGTTTTTTGTGCCAATACGGGAGTATTCCCAAAAAGTCCTGGCAACATAATCAAACTAGCTGCGATGCCTACAGCGGGTTTTGCCAACGCACCAACCCAAGCAACGCGCTTTGATGACTGCCTTTTGATCAATGCTTTTTTTTCCAAATTTGTCATAATAATTACCCTTTGTCTGCTGGCACAAGTTTGAGCTATGGTTTTATGCCTATTCTTCTACCAAAAATTGTAATAACTGGAAATTACACTTTTCTTATCTAGTCTAACTTCCACACAAAAGCATTCCCAAATTTCTTCTGGTTATTACCAAATCCTAAGCGTACTCGTACGGGGATCTTGCTACGCGGTAGCCTCTCGTAGAGAGCGTCTTGATTCTGACCCCTCGGCGGAGCGTCTCCGACCCCGCTCCTGAATTCTGACTTCTGAATTGTCAACTTAATTGCACAAACGTGAGATAAAAGAGATTTTGAATTCGGTTCCCTGTTGGCTGTTAATCTCAATCGTGGCGTTAATCTGCTTGACCAAACCATAAACCAGGTTCAGCCCCAAGGTTTTAGCTTTGTTAATATCAATATTATCGGGTAAGCCGATGCCATTATCTTGCACAATCAGGGTTGAGGTACGCCGACACAGATTGTCAAGAAATTCACAGGATTGGAAAAACTTGATCTGAATTTCACCCTCGCCATCGCCTGGGAAAGCATGTTTTAGTGCATTAGAAACAAGCTCGTTCAGAATTAATCCACAGGGTATGATAGTTTCAATATCTAAGTTTGCATTCTCAAGCTGAAGATTAAGTTTAATTTTATTTGAACTAATTTTATAAGAATCAAATAGAGAAACTGTTAAATCTCGAATGTATTGAGCAAAATTAATATTGGCAAGGTCTTCAGAGCGGTAAAGCTTTTCATGGACTAAGGCGATGGAGGTAATACGGTTTTGGCTATCTTGTAAAACCATCGTTGCTTGGGGGTTTTGAGTGCGGCGAATCTGCATTTGTAGTAAGCTGCTGACAATGCCGAGATTGTTTTTGACGCGATGATGAATTTCCTTGAGCAGTACTTCTTTTTCTCGTAAAGAAGCTTTGATGTGTTCTTCTGCTTCTTGAAGTTCAGTAATCATCTGATGTAACTCGGCGGTTCGTTGTGCAACCCGGATTTCTAGCTCTTCCTTAGCCTGTTTCAGCGCTTCCTGAGCATATTGGCGTTCTGCTTCGATGCGTTTATGTTCAGTAATTTCTTGACAAACAGTATTTATGCCAATAATTTGATTGCCATTCTTTAAGGGCAAAAAGCTCTCTAACCAGGTTTGTTGCACTCCAGGTTGGGCTGGCGTTTCTCCGCTAATTTCCACATTTAGCACTGGTTCTCCCTTTTCGAGAATGGGACGCAAGACTTCCTCCGCAGCGTCAGCTAGTTCCGGTAGCACCTCGCGCACCGTGCGCCCGATATGTGCTTCAATCGATACCCCATTCATGTCTGCCAATCGCTGGTTAATACGTATGAAGCGGAGATTAGTGTCTACAAAGCTTAAACCAATCGGGGCTGACTGGTAGATAGCTTCAATTTCAGCTAGTTGCTGCTGAAGCTGGATCTGGCTTTCTCGCAGTGCGGTAATATCGGTTAGGACACCAATATAACCAACAGTAGTACCCCTGGAGTCAACTTCAGGCAAGGCTTGAATGTAGAACCAAACCACGGTATCGTCTGGACGGATACATCTACCTTCGTTTTGGTAAAGCCTGATCTTTTGCGAGTCCTGACACCATTGCAACCATTCTCTGGCAAGGCGATCGCTGTCTTCGGGATGGAGTGGTTGCACCCATCCCATTCCCAATGCTGTTTGTGCTGGTCTACCAGTCATTTCGCTCCAGCGATCGTTGACATAGATACAGTTATTAGCATTATCAAACCGGAAAATTACAATGGGAGAAGCTTCTGCCAAGGTTGCAAACAGGCGTTCTCGCTCTCGTAAAGCTTCCTCTACTTGTTTGCGTTGAGTGATATCGGTAAGAATCACCACTGCCCCGCGAAAGTGGTTGTCCTTGTCAGTTAGAGGGCGGGCGTTTAAAACCAGATTAAAGACTTTTCCATCTTGGCGTTCAAACTCCACCTCCAGCCCTTGATAGCTTTCTCCATGTATTACCGATGCAATTGAAAAAGGAACCTTGAGACTGGTTCCTGTCTCAAGATTATTTCTGGCGATCGCCACATCCTGAGTTATTGGCAAAGAAAAATTTGACTGGCACAAATAGAGGGGGCACTTGGTATCAAACGGTTGCAAGAGTAAATTTTCGCCCCACAGTTGACAGGCGATCTGACTGACACGAATAATTTGTCCGGTATGGTCACAAACTAAGATAGCTTCCCCTGCTTGCTCCAGAATTAAACGCGCCAGTCTTTCTGCGGCAATAGTCTTTTCATGGTGTTTTTGTGCGGTTAAATCGTTAACGACAATGCAATTGATCGTAGATTCACCCAGACTGAGATGATTGATCGATAAATAGACAGGAACCTCGACGCCATTACGAGTGTTGAGGAACAGTTCTACAGAATTTCCTTTGCCCTGTGCTGATTGCTGAACTATTGCCTGAAACAGGGGCATATCTTGTGGAGAAATTAAACGTTGAAAATCGGAACCAATCAGCTTCTCTAAGGGTTGCTGCAATAAATTTGCCAAACTTTTATTGCAGTATAAAATCAACTTTTCACTTGAAATGATCGCAGCCCCCTGTTGCATTTCCTCTACTAACAGTCGGTAGGAATAGTCAGCACTCTGGAGGGTAAAAATTCTTTCGCCTTGAGGGGTAGAAATGACCAGTGCATCTACCTCGCCTTGCTGAATCGCTCGTAGAGTTTCCTCGCTTGTGGCCAGACGATCGCGCAGAGCTTGAATTTCTGCTAGTAGTTCTGTTTTAGATTTTTGCTGATCTTCCATTGTTTAGCCCACAAGGTTGGTGATGTTTTATTTGGGCACAAGGTCTAACCCAAGCAATACTTTTTCTGTATTGGATAGATCCCCGATGATGCGTCGTAGAGGTAGGGGTAGTTCCTTGATCAAGGTAGGGATAGCAATAACATTATCTTTTTCCATGTGTTGAGACGATTGGTAAACGTCAATCACCTCTAACTCATATCGTCCGTGTAAATAATTTTCACAGAGTAATTTTAGGTTTTCCAACGCCTGCATCGAACGGGGAGTCGTTCCGGCAATATATAACCGGAGATAGTACTCTTGCTGATCCTGATTGGCGATCGCATCCTCAAAAATTTTAGCCCAATCATCACCTTCTACTTCCAGCGGTACATGATTCACTATTAAGCCTTCCTTCTCATTAGCAATGATTTAGACTGGTTTTTTATTCCCCGAATTTTCTTAGATCAAGTCCCAGTAAAACTTTTTCTTGATTCGATAAATCCCCAATAATTTGCCGAATCGGCTGGGGCAGTTTTCTGACCAGGGTTGGAATGGCTAGGATGTGATCTTGCTTTGCCAAATCTGGGTTCTTTAATAAATCAATGACTTCAATTTGATATTGACCGTTGAGGTATTCCTCACACAGCTTTTTCAGATTGGCAAAGGCGCTCACCGATTTTGGAGTCTGTCCGGCAACATAGAGTCGCAGTTGCCATTTATCAGATCCAGGCGATTTTACTTCGCTATGTTGATTCATGGCAAGTACTTCCTGATGTTTAAAATCCAGTTACTATCTGTATTGATGTTAGTCAGCCCAACGCAGCTGCGCCATTGTCTGTTGATCCTGGAGCGCTCTTTTTTCATGTACATCCACCTCTTGAATCAGATCATTGAGTTCTGCTGCTTGTGCCTGCATCTGCATTTGTAAAGCCGCAATCTCAGCCTGCATAACTTGCCGTTGTTGCTCTAACTCCCGGCGGCGGTTGGCTAGCTGTTGCTGTTGGCGCAGGCGTGCCTGCTTGTCTGCTGACTCTTGGATTGCCCGAGCCGTTCCGGTGAGGACTTGGTTCTCTCCCAGGTAGACATCGAGCAGTTCAACCCCTTGAGAGGTTAGCCGGAATTCCCGTACCTGGTTAGAGTGTGCCATTCCCCGAGATTTTAAGATTTGCAACAGGCGATTGCGTTCGCCGTTGCTTTCAATTACTCGTACTTCTATCCAGGTGTCCATTAGTGAAGAGATCCCAATCTCTGTATGTTCGAGCGGATTACCTCCGACAATCAAATTAGTCATCAACACCGTCACCTGTCGTGACTTCAAATAGTCAATCAGGCGCATAAAAAAGGCTTTGACTTGCAGGAGGTTGCCTGCTATGGTTAGGTTGCTTAGGGGATCAATGATTATTGTGGTTGGCTGGAAAGAGTTAAGCCAGTGATGGATCTGCACCAGATGCATTTCTAAGCTGTAGGCGGTTGGACGCAATGAGCGAATTTGGAGTAATTCCTGTTGGATATAAGGCTCTAAATCCAGACTGAGCGATCGCATATTGCGGAGAATTTGCTGCGGTGCCTCTTCAAATGCCAAATACAGACACCGTTCCCCCCGACCACAAGTAGCTGCACTAAAAAAAGCTGCGAGCGTACTCTTACCTGTACCAGCCATTCCCGTGATCAGAATACTGCTACCGCGATAGTAGCCCTCTCCCCGCATCATCGCATCCAGACGCGGGATACCACTGGAAACGCGCTCCGTGGAAACTCTATGGTTTAGCCCGATGGAGGTAATTGGTAATACAGAAATACCATCTTCTTGAATTAAAAACGGATATTCGTTACTGCCATGTTGGGAACCTCGATATTTCACAATTTGCAGCCGTCGGGTAGACAGTTCGTCGTGAACTCGCTGATCTAGGCGAATAACGCAATCGGAGACATATTCCTCTAAGCCCTGGCGAGTTAGACTATGTTCACCCCGTTCACCAGTAATAACGGCGGTTACTCCTTTCGTTTTCAGCCAGCGAAACAGACGACGTAGTTCTGCCCGCACAATGGCAGCATTGGAGAAACCAGAAAACAAAACCTCAATGGTATCTAGGACTACTCGTTTGGCACTAATTTTATCGATCTCATTGCCCAAGCGAATAAAAAGCCCTTCCAGATCGTATTCACCAGTTTCCTGAATCTCAGACGGATCAATATAAATACAGTCAATTGTAAGTAGATTTTCTGCCACCAGCTGATCTAAATTCCATCCCAGCGAGGTGACGTTTTGAGACAGTTCTTCGGCAGTTTCTTCAAAGGCAATAAACACGCCAGGTTCACCATATTGTGTCGCACCCCGAAATAGAAACTCCATCCCTAGCAAGGTTTTACCACAACCAGCAGAACCACAAACCAAGGTGGATCGTCCTTGGGGAAGTCCGCCTCCAGTAATTTCGTCTAGTCCCTGGATTCCTGTGGGACACTTGGGTAGTTGAGTATTGCGGGATTTGCTTGCACTGTTGAGTTGAACCATACATATATAGAAAGGATTATTCAGTACAAATAATAATAAACATCCTCCGATAGCCTTATTTCTACCTTATAGCGTTGTTGTGAAGAAAATTTGAAGGGGTTGGGGCAGGTTCTTAAATATTTACCATGTAGGTAATGCCTTAGCAGATAAGCGTTATATCAAGCTTGTGATATAACGCACATATAACGAACGCCAATACTGCCAAGAGTTACTATTTTTGAATCAGATGGATTTGATGACTCAGGTAGTATGTGGAATGATATGGCTCTGTCAGCGCACAATCTTTTAACCACACTCAATGTGATTAATTATTCCAGATCCTTACTCGTGACTGCTTTATTAGAAAATTTCCCGATAAATTTTAATTTGACACATTCCGATACAAATCGCTAAGATAAACATAATCATAACGATTCCGCTTTTGAGAAAACTCTGGTGATAGTAGCTAGTTAATAGTTTGTGGGTTAATTATGGTGAAAATTATTGGTATTGGTGGTAGTTTAAGACCCAACTCATATACCCAGCTTGCTTTAAAAGTAGCAGTACAAAGAGTAGAAGCCCTTGGTGCAGAGGTAGAAATTCTGGATTTACGGCAGTTGCAACTACCATTTTGCACTGGCGCAAAGGAGTATCCAGAGTACCCAGATGTTCAGCGCTTGCAAGATACAGTTAGTCAGTCCGATGGATTAATTTTAGCGACACCTGAGTATCATGGTGGCGTTAGTGGTGTCCTGAAAAATGCTTTAGATTTGATGAGCTTTGAGCAACTGTCGGATAAAGTTACAGGATTGATTAGCGTCTTGGGTGGTCAGTCTAATAGTAACGCTTTAAATGACCTCCGGTTAATCACCCGATGGGTGCATTGTTGGACGATCCCAGAACAGATTGCGATCGGACAAGCTTGGGGTGCATTCAATCCTGAAGGCAAGCTGCTAGATGAAAAACTCTCTCAAAGATTCGATCAATTTGCTCAGAGTTTGGTTGATAATACTCGCAAGCTGCGGGGCGTAAATTAGTTTGTAGGGTGGTCAAAGCTTTGCCCACCCTACTAAACTCAAACTTTACTTAATAGACTTCTTGCATAAGTCGGGAAAAGGGCAAGGGGGAAGGGGAAAAAGTTC
>NZ_JAYGHD010000351.1:0-21254 GCF_034932245.1 Nostoc sp. UHCC 0251 | reverse complement strand
TACGTCTCTACAAGGGTTCTGGGTAACGCATATTTAATTTCTGGAGATGTCTATTTATATTGATTGTCACAAGCAATAACTAGAATTTTAACGGGAATACGGTAAAATCCAGAAGAACTTTTATTGTTACCAACGCGGGTTAAGGATGGAAGCAAATTTTCTGACGGCTGTTTTTCTGCCCTTGGCTCTATTTATTATCATGTTAGGCATGGGGTTAACCTTAACCCTAGAGGACTTCAAGCGAGTTGTAATCTATCCCAAAGCAGTGGTGATTGGCTTGGTGGCGCAGTTGGTGGTGTTGCCGATTGTGGGCTTTGGCATTGCGTCAGTGTTTCCCCTTAGCCCACAATTAGCAGTAGGCGTGATGATTTTAGCAGCGTGTCCTGGTGGCCCTACTTCTAATATGATTACGTTTTTGGCTGGGGGTGATGTCGCTCTTTCTGTGACGCTAACAGCTATTAGTAGTTTAATTACGGTTTTTACGATTCCTCTGATCATAAATTTGTCAATGCAGACATTTTTGGGGCAAGGAACAACGCTACAGTTACCTTTCTTGAGTACTGTTTTGCAAATTGCGGTGATTACACTTCTACCTGTAGCAATTGGGATGATAGCCAAGCGATATGCACCCGCACTGGCAGACAAGGCAGATAAACCTGTAAAGTGGCTGTCTTTATTTTTCCTGGCGGTGGTAATTACTGGAGTGCTGCTGCGAGAACGAAATAATTTTATTTCTTATGTAATAGATGTGGGTTGGGCCACTCTGGTTTTGAATATAGTAACAATGGCTTTAGGTTTTGCGATCGCAACCTTGACCCGCTTAGGAGAAAAAAGCGTTACGGCAATTACTATAGAAGTAGGAATTCAAAATGGGACTCTGGCGATCGCGATCGCTTCTACCCCTACGCTGCTAAATACTCCCACAATGGCCATTCCTGGGGCGATTTATAGTCTGCTAATGTTTGTGACTGGTGCTGGATTTGCTTGGTGGTCTAGTCGTCGCCAAGGCTTGTTGAAAGCATAAAGGTAGTTTACCTCATGGGTTACAAGTATTTGTAAAAATTCAATTATCCAATCTTATTTCGTTAATGTTTTTCGCCTCTTCTGCTAAACCGATTGATGACAATCTCAAAAATTTTGTAGACGAAATAGAAGCGCAAAGTCCTAGTTTATCAGTTTTAGCAGCGCGTCAATTTCGTTATAGTTTGCGTCAAACTCCTGTAGAAGTAAATATCAAGGAACCACGCCAGTTTAACGTCCTCGAAGAATTTATCATCCGTGCTGCTATTGAATTTAAACCTCCGCCAACAGAAGATGAATTAGCCTCTGTACTTGGGCTTGATTCTGTATTTATTAAAACTACTACTGCAACTCTTCGTTCATTACAAACTCTATCAGCAACATCGGTACTAACAGTTACTCCTGAAGGGCGTTCATTTTATGAAAAAGGGTCTGTACCACAGCCGCCATATCCTATACAAATTTATGCTATTACAGACCCTTTAAGCGACAAGATAACCTTTCAATCTGAATCCTTAAATGAGACAGTGATAAATTTGCCTGATTTGGCAGACTTTATCACTATTGATCATATAATTGCTGATATTGCTTCCTTACCACTTGAGGAAATCCAAAAAAGTATTCAAGCTTCAGGTTTAGCACTTCATGTACCAGAAGAGGGAAAAATCGTAACTTCCTATAGAGTACTAGCTTCGACTCAAAAAATTTGGAGAAAGATATCGCTTTTCATTATCTTTGATGCCCTTGAAGATAAATTGAGCATTCAAATAAGAAATGGAAAGCAAATTTTAGAGTCTGCATCAAATTGGTTAGAAGTCGTACATAATGAAGGTAAAATATCCTTGCAAGCATTATGTAAATTGTCAACTGAAACTATCAATTTTCAACGTGAAGCCATTCTCAAGCAGAAAAATACTGAAATAGAAGCTAGGCTTGAAAATATTCGCAAAAAGGCGCTAGAAGCTGCCACAAAAACCCGTAATGAAGTAGATAAATCTAACGTTCTAGGTGAAGCTATACAGTTACGGGATAGACAAATTAGCCAAGTTTTTTCAGAGGTTTTAAATACGGCTAAAAGTCAAGTTATAATCTATTGTCCGTGGGTGAATCAAGCAGTTGTAAATGAAAAATTCCTGACTCTGTTACAGAAATTAGCTAATCGCGGAGTCTGGATTTTAATTGGATATGGAATTGCGCGGCGGCTAGAGGATGAAGATAAACCAATTCCACCAGAATTAGAAAATAAACTTCGAGCGATCAAAACACCTGATGGTTTACCATCTGTACAGCTTTTTTGGTTGGGGGATTCTCATGTCAGAGAAGTAATAGTTGATAAAGAAATCCATCTTTGTGGCTCTCATAACTGGTTATCTTATCGCGGTGATTACCTACCACGAGGTGAGTCAGTTTATAAAGTTACAATTCTCCATCAAGTCCAGGAAGCTTATGAATTTCTTGCTAATCGCTTCCAAAATCATGCTCAAAAATTATGGGAAAATGCTCTAGAAAACCGTGATTTTCAACTGGCTGTAGAGTCTTTATGTGTGCGGGGTGCGCTAGGTATGGAAGATATTGCACTTCAAGAGATACAGAAGAATAATTGGTTGGAACTTCTGCCTGTATGGTTGGATGTAGCGCTACAGGGATTAAAATCGAAAAGCTTACCTAGTGATTCGGAAAGTTTTAAAACTGCACTTTCGTTACTGAGTCAAGTTTCTATTGAAGAGGCTTTTATTGAGCAATTGCAACAAGGATGGCGTAAAGTTATCGGCGCGATCGCTAATCACAATCCTAATACTGCTTTAAACTTACTTAGTGATGAAGTGTGGGCACAGTTTCTCCGTCTCAATATTGCCAAAAAGACTGATTTACCTGATAATTTTATTTCGCAATACACCTAAAATAAAACAAACATAGTACGGAACTTTTTGGTTGAAATTAACTGTTTGAAATAAACAAATTTACTATCATAACATGATGCCGCTCTCTACAGTGCGTAAATTCGACTAGTAGGTTTTTCATGCTTCAGTAGTAATAATTCTCTAAAATCCGTCGTCCTGATTTGGTATGAATTATCAATTCAATGATTCTTAACCTTTGATTGACTCAAAGATAGATCCAGAGAATCGTCTTATTCGATACAATTTATAGGCAGAGAGAGCCGAGGAGAACAAGGTGGTCTTATTAAAAGGCTTTGAGATTGAGATTTACACTGGCACGCCTCAAGGTGAAATCGTCGGTCTCTCCGACAAAATTGTTGCGGATTTGGATGGATTTATGCGGGAGCCAGATAGCCGCAACGTCGAATATATAACCCAACCATCTCATAATTACGAGAATTTATTGTGTGCTTTGCTGCGTCCCCGGCGGGAGTTGCGGGACTACCTCAACCGCTTGGGCGATTACACCTTAATACCGGGGAGTACTTTATCTTTAGGTGGGAGCGATCGCTTTCTCCGTTCCGATCCAGCAAATCCCTATCATGACTACATTGAGAACACCTACGGGACGAAAGTAGTCACCGCTAGTGTACACATCAATGTAGGCATCAGCGACCCAGAAGTATTAATGCGGGCGTGTCGAGTCATCCGCATGGAAGCGCCTCTATTCCTTGCCCTCAGCGCGTCATCTCCCTTTCTTGATGGCAAAGCTACTGGCTATCACTCCACACGTTGGGGCGTTTTCCCGCAAACGCCTAACCATGTGCCCTTATTTGCCAGCCACGCCGATCATATTCAGTGGGTGGAAGATCAACTCCTTGCAGGAACCATGCAAAACGTGCGGCATTTGTGGGCATCAGTGCGGCCAAATGGCGATCGCCGTCCCTATGACTTGAATCGCCTAGAATTACGAATTTGCGATTTAGTTACAGATCCCATTGCCTTGCTAGCTATTACTGCCTTATTAGAAGCGCGTTTGCTGCAAATAATCGAAAATCCCAGCATCGATCCGTTAACCCAAAGCAGTTTCTCTGCTGAAGAACTTGTCAGCCTGACTGCTGACAACGAAGCTGCTGCTGCTGCTGGTAGTCTCGATGCTCAGTTGAGGCATTGGCAAGATGGTAGAAGTATCCTAGCCAGAGATTGGATTTCTGAAATGTACCAAGATGTTTGGGCGATCGCTAAACAACGAGGCTTTGGCTGTTTCCTTTCTCCTTTGCAGAAAACCCTCCGCGAAGGCAATGAAGCTCAACAGTGGTTGCAATTACACTCAGTCGGTTTTGACAGCCAGCGCGTCATCACCCAGGCTATTCTCGCCACCCAAGAGCGCGAAATCGAACTTGAAGACAAATTGTGTTCATCCCTGCTGGCTTAACTCAAAGGGCATTGGGCATTGGGCATTGGGCATTGGGCATTGGGCATTGGGCATTGGGCATTGGAAGTGTTGAGTGAGGATGTTATTCCCCTTGTCCATTTTTCCCCTCATCTCCCCCTGCTCCCCCTGCTCCCCTGCCTCCCCTGCTCCCCCTGCTGCCTCATCTACTGTTTTCAGACAAATGGTAGATTTTCTTGGAGACACTACTAGCCCTAAAAGACACAAGCCCTTACTATCTCCACATAAAACTTAATATTTACTGATTTTAATAAAACATCCTCTCAAACATTGCTCTGGGAGGATTTGGGCGTCCTTTTAAAAATTTAATTGATAGAGGATACTTGATTATTATTAACAAAACCTATGAATCGCCTCTACCCTTTGGTAGATTTAACATTGACAAGAAATTTTTTTATACAATACGTAAATTATACGGACAATGCCCCAGGTAGTTTTAGTTAACCCGCAAATCCCTCCTAATACAGGTAATATTGCCCGTACTTGTGCAGCTACAGGTACAGAGTTGCATTTGGTGGGGCCTTTGGGATTTGAAATTAGCGATCGCTACCTCAAAAGAGCAGGCTTAGATTACTGGCCTTACGTCAAGTTACACTATCACGAATCGCTAGAAGCCTTTAAAACGGTACATCAGGAGCGTGGAGGCAGATGCTTGGGTTTTTCTGTTGGTGGAAATTGTAATTATGCAAGCTTTCAGTTCCAACCTGATGATTGGCTGCTGTTTGGTAGTGAAACTACGGGCTTACCACCAGCAATTCTGTCAGATTGTGATGCTACTCTGTATATTCCCATGAGCCAACCGGGGGTTCGCAGCTTGAACTTGTCAGTGAGTGTGGCAATTAGCTTATTTGAAACCCGTCGTCAGTTAGGATATTTACAATAGTTGTTTACCTTCACATTCATAAGTATAATTACTTATAATATTTCTAGAGAACTATTAGACAAATGATTTGTGGCAGCCAAAATTTTCTTGATTACTGTAATAATATGTAAAACAAGATACCTAAAATTGGGTTTTTTCCTAGATTGTAGTGGAAGATACTTACAAACAGAGGAAGGTTATTATAAGAAATTTGTATATAAAACTTGGGATATTGCCAAATTTGAATGATAGATTTTGATGAATTTGAAACATCCTAAGTGGGGGAACAAAAAGGCTAAACAGCAGTCATATTGGGCATTTGAGCCATTTTGTTTGGAGCAACGCTAGAAAGCAGCCCGAAAGTAGCCGATAGATCATACGGTTGATTTTTAGGGAATAATCAACGTAAAGTCTCGTGTTGAGAAGACTGATTGGGTAGAAATATCTTGAAGATATCTACAGTAGGGGGCATCACTTTCCCAGAAGTCGCAGCAATTTAATTCTCGGCAGCGACTATGGACTTGGCAAATAATTTGTCCAGTCCCCGCGATTGACGCAAGACAAGCGCGGACAATGGTAAAAAGTAAAACGTCCTAAGTGGTGTGAGGAGTGGTTCGGACAAGTAAACACAGCAAATTTTTAAGGTTTGCTAACACGTGTGAACTTGTTTTAATCAGAGAAGCAGGTTAATCTTGCGTAAGCATCTCTGGTGAATGTGATCTTGATCTATGATTCGTTGTGATCTAAATCATTGATTTAGTATCCAACGGAAAAATCGAGGTCAGTTAAGCGCTAGTGATCATAGGAGGTCGTCTTTGAAACGAGCATTGAAAAAGAGAGTAAAAGCTGTGTTGAACAATAACCCCAGCAGCGATGATGCCCCGGTAGAACTGCTAAATGTGATAAATCCAAAAGTTAACCGCCGGGTGCGGACAAAAGCCGCCATGATTGGCTTGGCAATCTCTATGGGAGCAACCAGCCTTTTGGTGACTCGACAAAGCGATCAAGCCCAAGCAGCGGTGCCTGTAGGTAGCCAAAAGGCAACTTCAGCGATTCCTGCTGTTCCTGACACTGAGGTGAAATTCGCCTCCACAAAGCTGGAGTCCCAAGCAGTCTCATCAGCGGGCGTGCCGGAAAATCCTGTAATCGTGGAACCAACGGCAGTCTCACAAGTGCCTGGGCTTGAAGCTAAATGGCAAGTTGCGGCAAATGGAATGTCTTTGCAAGTTCCTGCATCAGAAACGTTTTCCCAAGGAACAGCTGTTTATAAAAATTCCACATACCTGAAGCCCCAAGTGGCACAGGGATTGAACAATACCTTAGCTGAGACTAGTTTTCCAACAGTCAATAATCTGTCTGACTCTAGTGCTGATGGTATTGGTATTACAAATGCATCACTAACTGCCCAGCCACAAACAGTGGCAACATCTGGCGCAGCCAACAATGAAATAAATGCACAACTTAAGGCGCAACAAGAGTTCGCACTGAATCGCTTACAAGAAAAATCGAACCGTTTAAGAAATAGTCTGGCACAGTTGCGGTCTGGGGAAACCAAAGATGTATCACAAGCTGATATGGGTTTGGCGCAGCCAACGACTGTAGTTGAAAAAACTGTATTAGCCCAGTCGGACACTTCTGGCGATACAAGCAAAGCAAACTTGATATCGAAGTTAAAACAGAAGCCACAGACTAATTTACTGACACCAGCTACACCAACAATTATTGCGTCCTCGGCTCGAACAGCCTACGAAGTTAAGCCTGGAGATACACTAGCAGCGATCGCCAGCAGATACAACACTTCAGTATCAGAACTAGTCAAGGCAAATAACCTCAATAACCCAAATGAACTGAAAATTAGTCAACAACTAGTTATTCCTGCTGTTCAAGTTGAGGCAACTGTAGCAACTAACCCCAGTCTAGCAAGTAACCCCACTGTAGCGAGTACTACTTTTGTAGAGTCCAGCAAAACTCCAAAGGTAGACACTTCCCCTATAAATATTGGTAGTGCCAACTCATATCTACCTAGTTCACAATCACCTACTATTGCCGACAACAGTAACATTACCGTCCCTACACCGGTAACTGTTCAGATTCAGGCAAATAGCGCGACCGACTTAGAAACAGCCTCCCCCACAGCTAGTTCTTCTGGTGTCGGTGGTGACATTCCAGTGCCAACAGCTTTTGTCGAAATGCAACAGCCTAAAGCACCAACAAATAAGGTAGCAAGGGGAAACAATAACACTAATGACCGTTTGCGGGGCTTACAAGCGGAAATCCAGAGGTTACAGCAGAAATATCGCGCTCAACAGTCTGGGAACTTAGTTGTATCAGCAGCTACTGAAACTAATAATGCTGCGATACTCACTCCTATTTCTACCCCCAATAATTTCCCTGTACCTAACTCTGCTACTCGACCGAATAGCGTAGCGATACCAATTCCGGTTCCTACACCCATTCAGAGTAACTATAGTGCTCAACCAATTAAGCCTCAATTCCGTACTACTGTACGCCTTAACGAACCAGTAAACACAGAGTTTTTGCCTAATCTTGGTTCTGCTAGTCAGTGGACTCCCTCTCGCACTCCATCTGCCACAAGGGTTGCACCTTCTCCTGGAAGAGTAAATGCCTCTGACTCCTTAGGAAAGATGCGGGGAACTACAGTGTCTCCACAGATAGTACCGCCTTTGGCAGCAGTGGATCAGTATCTGCCCAAACCCATTGACGAACTTACACCTCCTCCATCTTCCTCAACCATATCTTACACATGGCCAGCAAAAGGCACTCTCACCTCTGGTTATGGCTGGCGCTGGGGTAGAATGCACAAAGGAATTGACGTTGCTAACTCCACTGGCACACCAGTTGTCGCCTCAGCTGAGGGGACGATAGAAAAAGCTGGTTGGAACAAAGGTGGTTACGGCAACCTTGTGGAAATTCGTCATCCTGATGGCAGCACGACTCGCTATGCTCATAACAGCAAGATTCTGGTGCAACCTGGTCAGCAGGTGAATCAAGGAGAAACAATTGCTTTAATGGGTAGCACTGGTCATAGTACTGGGCCACACACCCACTTTGAAATCCATAAATCAGGCAAGGGTGCTATTAACCCAATAGCGATGTTACCCGATCGTATATAATTTCTTGGCTTTCTGTAACTAAGTTATTACCTTGTTAATTGAGGGAGGTAAACTCCCTCTTTTGCCTTTTATGACCTTAACAGAGATGAAAGCTGTAAGAAATTTGCAAAAGGGGCTAGTCTTGAGCAAATTTGTATGCTATACTAGCCTATGATTTGAAGATATATGGCTCAGTAGCTCAGTTGGTTAGAGCGCGGGACTCATAAGCCTGAGGTCGTTGGTTCAATTCCAACCTGAGCCATTTTAAAAGTTATAAGTAGTGAGCGATAAGTGGAGTTAAAATAGAATAACTTTGACCTCTAATACTTACGACTCAGCACTAACTGTTTGATGAGTTTGCAGCCAGTTGAGCAAATCAGCCAACGCACTAAAATCTAACAAAGCCTCACCCAGTGCTTCCAATTGTTCTAGAGAAAGACCCTGAATCTGTTCTCGAACCCGTTGTGGTAACTCTCCTACCCGTTTTTGTAGCAGTCGTAGTACAAGTGTTTGTGCTTGTTCCTGTTGTCCTTCTTCCTTCCCTCGCTCGTAGCCAATGCGTTCGCCTGTGGTTATGTAACTCATGGTGCGCTCCTGCTCGAATTGTTTAAACTCCTGCCAAAATTCTGCTTCTAATCCTTTTGGTAAAATCATAACCCAATCGATAAAACGATAGAGGTTACGAATATCCCTTTCTTGCAGCCCTTGTTCATACAATCGCCGAATTAAACTAAATTTCCACGTTTTCCTTTCTCCCAACTGTTTAGTAGTTTGTTGGGTTTTCAAATGTGCCATTACCACCGTCGCAAAGGGATTATCGCTGTTTTCTAACTCTGTCCATCGATTTTGATAATCGAGCAGTTTGACGGTTCCAAATCTAAAATGCAGACCACAATCGGGATAATTATAACTGTATTGATTTGGTCTCCAAGTCAAGTCAGCATCGCACAAGATTGCTAGGCTAATGGCTGGTTTAGCAAATTTATCAAAAATTCGTAGGTTGTAGGAAAACATTCTTTGAGCAAAATTATCTTCCGATTTTGCCTGAATTTCGACATGAATCAACAGCCAAATTTCCTCTCCTTGAATTTGCCAGACTTTGACCAATTTATCTGCATATCTTCTACCAAGTTCTGCTTCCCGAACTATTTGTTGAAATTCCTTATCAAGAAACTCGTGGGGACGTTCCCAATTAATTAGTACTGCTGTTTGCGGAAAGAAAAATTGCATTGCTTGTGGGAAGTAAGCTTCTAGGATTTCTTTCCAGGGGGAATCATTATCGGCTCTTTCTCGTTCCTCGCTCATGAGTTGATGAGTAGATTCATGTTCTTCATAATAAGATGGGAGCGCTGAAAAATTTTCATCAGAACAACTGAAAATTTTAGGATAAAAAGTTACAAGTAATCAGTAGTGAGCTATAGCTATCTCTTATATTCAGCACTATTTAATGTGGCGGATTACTTCGGCAACTGACCAAGCTTGAGCGATCGCACCTCTGGGTGTGTGAGGTAAATCGCCATCAAAAATCTCAGAAATTGAACCAAGACAAGCGTCAAATAAGAAGTGATCTAGCAGAGGTTGCCAATCAAATGGCAGCGATTGTTGTGGATAAAAACGTTGCCAAGCCCGAATATATGGCCCAATTAGCCAAGCCCAAACAGTGCCTTGATGATAAGCGCGATCGCGTTGCTCTTGATTACCCTCATATCTTCCCTTATATTCGGGATCTCCTGGATCAAGACTGCGAAGGCCATAGGGTGTGAGCAAGCTGACAGTTGCCAAGTCTACTACTTGACACCCTTGCTGAACAGAAAACGCACAATGGTGGAGCGACAGCGCCAAAACGGCATTGGGACGAATTTGAAAATTCCGGCGATCGTCCGGCTCAATAGTATCGTATAGATAACCCAGATGAGGATTCCAGAACTTTTGCAGCGAGGTTTTCACAAGTTGTGCTTGTTGAGCATAACGCTGTGCTTGCTTAGTGAGACGTACTGGCTCACCAAACTCAAGCTGGCTTAATCGTTCTGCCCACTGACTCAGCCAACATAAAGCTGAATACCACAGCGCATTGATTTCCACTGGCTTACCGTAACGGGGAGTAACAGGGTGTTCCCTAATTACCACATCCATCCAGGTTAGGGCTACACCAGGGATATCCCAACTAACTAGTCCATCGGTAGCATCGATCTGGATATTGAAATGTGTACTACCGACAAATGCTTTATAAATTTGCTGTACTATGGGGAATTGCTCTGCCAAAAATTTCCAGTCTTGGGTAGCTTCTAAATAAAGTCCTAAAGTTTCAATCCACCACAACGCTGCATCAATACTGTTATAAATTGGTTCGCCATTGGCATCAGGAAATGTATTAGGAATCAAGCCGTGGCGGCAATAATGTCCAAAAGTCCGCAATACTCCTTTTGCCAGGTCAAAGCGCTGTGGAACTAGTGCCAAACCCGGTAAGGCGATTAATGTATTGCGCCCCCAATCATTAAACCAGTGATAACCAGCAATGACTGTAGGACCAGCAATTGAGGCTCGATAGGCGATAAACTGATCGCTTGCTTTGAGTAGTTGTTGCCAGATTGGAGATTGGGCATGGGGCATTGGGCATGGGGCATTGGGCATGGGGCATTGAGAAAGAGGAGGCAGAAGTTCTTTAATTTTGAATTTTGTTAGCGCAGCGTTAGCGAGTCCGCGTTCGCGCAGCGTCTCGTAGAGAGCGTCATTTTGAATTTTGAATTGATTTGCTCCCCCTGCTCCCCCTGCTTCCCCTGCCTCCCCTGCCTCCCCTCCTCCTTGACTCCATCCAAAAATCTGGGAAAGCCGTTTTTGCTCTGCCTCTACCGCTTCTGCAAAGGTTTCAGAGGTGAGAACACCTGCCATCGAGTCAGGAAAACCTACTCGTGCTTCTAGAGTCACCGCATCTCCTGGTTGCAGTGTGACTATCAAGTAACCAGGACTGTAGAGGTCTTCCTTGTCGCCTAACCCCCGTTTTGTCTCCTCAGGCAATCTATAATTCCAATACCAAACTGCATCTGGTTGATATTTTCCTTGTGTCCAGCGCAAGTGCCAAGGTATACCAAAATTCCCAAAATTCTTTGCTTGCAGACAGACTTGCTGTTGCCCAAGCAATTCTGAGAACTGTAATCCTGGACTAGCAGTTTGCTGGTGGTGAAAGTCACGTTCTGCTATCAGCAGCCGCAGCCGTAAAATCGCAGTATCACTTCCGTTATAGCGATATTGGATCAAAGTTCGATGGCAAAATTCGGCAGGGGCATTGGGGATTGGGCATTGGAGATTGGGCATGGGTAAGAGAACTTGGGGACAAGGAGAATTGGGGACAAGGGGAAAGACTTGTTTCAAGTTCTCATCTCTTGTCCCCTTGTCCCCTTGTCCCCTTGTCTCCCCTACCTCCCCTGCCTCCCCTGCCTCCCCTGCTCCTTGCTCCCTGCTCCCTACTAACCCATAGGGCATCAGCAATTGTCTAGTTAACTGCCAGTTATCTTGACCCCAAATCCATGTTGGAACTGGGTTAATATCAAAACAGCGTAGCAGTTCGTACCCTGCCGGCTCAATCTGACCGTTACCCCAAAAATTTGTCCCTAGTGCTACAACGCTCCCTAATACTTCCAAGCTAGCTTCTAGGTGCGAAAACAGCAGAGTCCGATCAGAAGGGGGGTTTGTCGCGGCAAACAGCCAACCGTGATAGGTGCGCGTGCGGACATCAGAAACTGTACCGCTGGCAAAACTTCCCAAGCCATTCGTAAGCAACCATTCTCTTGTATCTAAATCAAGCATTTGCTACTCAAAATCGTTATGAGTATGATATAGTCGTAACAGATCGTAATTAAACTGTCAGAGCGTAGATGGGTGAGTTTTACTTGACCCGAATTCCAACGCTACTAAACCGATAAAGGAGAATTAAGTTAATGTCCCTTACTTACGGAACCGAAGGAAGCCTCCGCGTTGGTCAACAAGCTCCCGATTTCACAGCAACGGCTGTGGTAGATCAGGAATTTAAGACAATCAAACTTTCCGATTATCGCGGTAAGTATGTCGTCCTATTTTTCTACCCACTAGACTTTACCTTTGTTTGTCCCACTGAAATCACAGCATTTAGCGATCGCTACGAAGAATTCAAGAAAATCAATACCGAAGTCCTTGGGGTTTCCGTTGATAGTGAATTCTCCCACCTCGCTTGGATTCAAACAGATCGTAAGTCTGGTGGCGTCGGCGACCTGAATTATCCTCTAGTCTCCGACATCAAAAAAGAGATTAGCGCCGCTTACAACGTTCTTGATCCAGCAGCAGGCATTGCCTTGCGTGGTCTGTTCCTCATCGATAAAGATGGTATTATACAGCACGCCACCATCAACAACCTAGCTTTTGGTCGCAGCGTTGATGAAACCCTGCGGACATTACAAGCAATTCAATATGTTCAGTCTCACCCCGATGAAGTTTGCCCAGCTGGTTGGCAACCTGGTGACAAGACAATGAATCCTGACCCAGTGAAGTCTAAAGTTTACTTCTCTGCTGTCTAAATTTTGCTAGCTGGCAAACTCTAATCCATCCTGTTGGAGTTGAAACCGAAATCAACGAAAACCACAGATAAACAGAGATACACATTAAACAGTGTCAACCTCCGTATCTATCTGTGGTTTTTTCATCAAATGGCATTTAAATAATTAGGGATAAAAATATGCTGACTTCAACTGATTTTAATGGCTTATTAAATGAGCGATTCTTCCGCAACTTTTTACCAGTTCCAGCAACAAATAAACTCAGGTTGGGAGTAGGAACGCCAGATTTTCAACTACCAGATATTACCAACGGAACTTTAGTTAAGTTGTCTGATTATAAAGGTAAGCAGCCAGTCTTACTCGCCTTTACTCGCATCTTTACTGAAAAACAATATTGCCCCTTTTGTTTTCCTCACATCAAAGCTTTAAATGAAAGCTACGAGCAGTTTAAAAATCGTGGTATAGAAGTTTTAATGATTACTAGTACCGATGAACGGCAGAGCCAAATAGTTGTGAGAGATTTAGGCTTAAAAATGCCGTTATTGAGCGATCCCAGTTGTCGAGTATTTCGTACCTATCAAGTAGGGCAAGCACTGGGAGCGCCTTTACCAGCCCAGTTTGTATTAGATAAAGAAGGGAAACTCCACTACTGGCATTTATTTTCTTTTTTGGATCATAATGCTAGCGTTGAGACTTTGTTAGAACAATTCAATTGAGTGAAAGGTGTAAAATTGGCAATGCCCGTTCTACTCATAAAACTGTAATATTTTATGGTACTGACCCTTTATCATTCGCCTATTTCTCCCAACTCTCGCCGCGTCTGGATTACTCTGCTAGAAAAAGGACTGAAGTTTGAATTAGTAGAGATAAAACTGGATGGTGAACAGTTTAAACCAGAGTTTCTGGCAATTAGTCCCTTCCACCACATTCCGGCTTTGGTGGATGACGGCTTTAATGTAGTGGAATCTTTGGCAATTCTGGACTATTTAGAGGCAAAGTACCCAACGCCTGCGATGTTGCCTAAAGATAGCAAGGATTTAGCGATCGCACGGATGGTACAACTGGTAACTGTGAATGAGCTTTTGCCAGCAACCACTATCTTTCTGCCTCAATTTCTAGGCTTGCCTGGAGGAGATCCAGAAAAAATCGAGCAGGCAAAGCAGAAAATTTCAACAGTGCTGAAGTTTTTTGAAAATCTATTAGACGATCGCCCTTACTTTGCTAGTCACAGCCTCACTCTCGCCGAGGTTGTGGCTGGAACTGTAGTCACTTTACTGCCAAGTATACGTATTTCCTTAAGTGAATATCCAAAATTAAATGCTTGGTGCGATCGGTTAGTAGCACGGACAACGTGGCAGGCTACTGAGGCGACACCGGAGGCAATGGAAGCGTTTAAGTCCATTATGGTAGCGAGAATGGCGCAGTAAATTCATACCTAATCAATGTAGAGACGGTAAATTTACTGTCTCTACAATCCGAAATTTTTACAGCTTGACTTGATGCAAATGACTGCGGGGATTATAAGTACGTATAGCCCGGATTTTTTCATAATACTCCCGCTCTTGCTGGCTGAGGTCTTTTGGTGGTGCGATCGCCACCTTCACCAACTGATCTCCACGTCCACCCTTGGCGAGGGGCCAACCTTTGCCACGTAAACGCAACGATTGACCAGAACGCACTCCTGCTGGTAGCTTGACATTAACTGAACCATCGGGAGTGGGTACATCAATAGATGCTCCCAGGGTAGCTTCATCTGGTGTGATTGGCACTTCACACATCAAGTTATCCCCTTCCATTTGGAAAAACGAGTGCGGCTGAAGCTCGACTTTTAAGTACAAATCCCCTCGTTGCTGAGTCATCGGGTTGATTTGACCTTTACCTCGCACGCGCAGGCGAGTACCAGGTTTGGCCCCAGATGGAATACGAACATCAATTGTTTCGTTACCTAAACTGAAGCGTTTTTGCACGCCGTTAAATGCTTCAGCAAAAGTTAGAGTGATTGCTGCTTCACTATCCTGGGAAGTACCCGTACCTGCATCACCAAACCCATAATCGTTAAAGCCGCTAAAACCACTCGGCGCACCTGTGGAAGTGCGGTAAGAGTAATTTTGTGAAGAATAATTATTTTGTGAGTAGCTTTGTCGCCCACCACGAGGAGTAGCACCACCAAAGCGTCCTAGTAACTCATTGATGAATTCATCAAAATTCCCGTATTGACTAAAATCAAAGCCACCCATATCAACACCAACACCGCCGGATGGGAAACCTTCACCAGCTTGTTTCCAATATTGACCGAATTGGTCGTATTTTTTGCGTTTATCTGGGTCTGACACAACTTCGTAGGCTTCACTAACTTCTTTGAAGCGTGCCTCTGCCTGTTTGTTATTTGGGTTGACATCGGGGTGATATTTGCGGGCTAGTTTACGAAAGGCTTGCTTAATCTCCTCCGGAGTGGCAGTCTTACTAACTCCCAAAATTGCGTAATAGTCTTTGAAGTCGGTTGCAGCCATCTATCTACCAGCCTCCTATAGAAATTCCCGTTATGTTTTTTTTTAAGATGAGAGATATTTAATTTGCTAGGTATAGTGCCAAGCAAAAGAATATGATTTTAAATTAACAAAGAATATAGAAAATCAAGTGTGGTTCCCGCTCAACAAGCGATCGCAATTTCCGTACTCCGATTTTTCTGATAAGCGGATCAGCTTGTCTAGTCCTTCTTCCAGGCTTGGGGGAGCATCCCGGAGTTGACGGTGCATCCGCAAGATAATTTCTTCTGGAACCTGACGCGATCGCCTTTTATTCCGTGCTAAACACAGCCAAACTGGCGTATCCACCCAAATTCCCGTAATGTGAGTAAAACCTAAGTCACGGGCTAAAGCAATCACTTCACGGCGATGGCGGCGCTGGGCATTGGTGGCATCGAAAATAGCTGTATTTTCTGTGGAAATAGCTTGCTGCAATTGCCGCTTAATTTCCCGCCAAATCAGCAGCCACGGCCCCTGAATGGCTTGGGAACCAAACAATTGCCCCCGGATGGTATCCGTGGAAATCAGCGGCATCTGGGGGCATTCTGTCAGTAATTTTTTTGCCAAAGTTGACTTACCGCTACCCGGAAGACCAATCAGCAAAATCAGTTTAGTCATTAGTCCTTTGTTCTTTGTCCTTTGTTCTTTGTCCTTTGTCACTTGTAACTATTAACCAATGACCAATGACTAATGACCAATGACTAATGACCAATGACTAATAACTAATGACTAAATGATGGTTCCATCCGGGATTACAGCATTTTTCAGCACTACGACAATACCACTGCGGATATAGAAACCTTGACTTTCGCGTTCAGCTTCTTGCACATTATCTTTATTGATAATTTTGACATCGTGACCGATGCGGGCATTTTTATCGATGATCGCACCGCGAATGGTCGTGTCTGTACCGATACCTACAGGAATGTCGTTTTCTACTAAGTTAGATTGGCGTTCCACAGAAGCTTGGTAAAAATCTGCACCCATGAGCAAAGATTCCTCGATGATACAGCCAGATTCAATCCGCGATCGCACTCCTAAAACTGAATGTTGAATGCGGCAGCTTTTCAAAATGCAACCTTCGCCAATAATTGATTCTGTGATCTGGCAATCTAAAAGTTTAGTCGGAGGCAAGTAACGAGCGCGGGTATAAATTGGTGCTTTTTCATCGTAGAAACTAAAGGGTGGCTGGGGCTGCTGAGTCAGTGCCAAGTTGGCATGATAAAATGCCTCGATTGTCCCAATATCTTCCCAGTAGTCATCAAATAAGTAGGCTTGAACGTTATAATCTTTCGACGCATCAGGAATAATTTCTTTACCGAAATCAGTCCTTTCTATACCTTCTCTCAACAACTTGAACAAAACATCTTTTTTAAAGACATAAATCCCCATTGAAGCGATGTAAGGCTGTTGCTGGGCTTGTTCTTTTGATAATCCCAGTACGCTTGTATCAACCTGCATTTGGGTTAACGCTTCACCTTTAGGTTTTTCGCTAAAATCGATTACTCTACCGGAGTCATCGATTTTCATCAAACCAAAATCTGAGGCGCGGCGCTCGTCTATGGGGATAACTGAGAGAGTAATATCAGCCCCCGTCTCTCTATGGCGCTGGATAAACTGGCGATAATCCATGCGGTATAGGTGATCGCCAGAGAGGATGAGATATTCGTCTACATCCCATTCTTCCATTAACCATAGGTACTGACGTACAGCATCCGCAGTCCCTTGGAACCAATTGGGGTTTTCTGGTGTTTGCTGTGCAGCTAACACTTCCACAAAGCCTTCATTGAAGCCAGTAAAGTTGTAGGTACGGGCAATGTGACGATTCAGGGAAGCTGAGTTGAATTGTGTCAGGACGTAGATTTTAAAGATTTCGGAATTTATGCAGTTACTGACAGGGATATCGATTAAGCGGTACTTCCCCGCCACTGGTACTGCTGGTTTAGCGCGGAGTTTCGTTAGCGGGTAAAGCCGAGTACCCGCGCCACCACCAAGGATGATTGATAACACTTTTTTCACAAAATTTCTCCCAGCTGCCTTTCAACTCTCATCTTCAGTTTAGGACTGTATGTAGCAGCTGGTAAGTGGGGATCAGAGATTCTCAGGGATGAATTTTACAAAATATTACTGGTGATAGATATAGCGGCTGATAAGCAGGAAGATAGAACATTTGTATTAACTAGTATCACGAATGGGGTGCGATCGCTAGACTATACTCATGCTGAGGGACATATACTAATAACCTAACCGAATGCTCTGCTGAAAGTAACCTGGAAATTGAGGTGAAGTGTAAGTTTCCAGAAAAACAAAAATCTGATTCACAATAACCGCAAAAAATTATCCGCACAGTGTATAGAGTAGGCAATGCCCATTAAACACTCAACTTCGGTGTATTTATTTTCCGATTAACCAAACCTAATTGTTGCGATCGCTTCAAATACTTTACCCAAGGTTGCTCTGACAACTGGGAAATGGCATTTGGTGAAAATGTTGCCGTGAAAATATCTTTGCCACTGCTAACACCGCTAACGCCTAAGCTTTCTAAAACAGCAGTTGCAGCAGAGCCTAAAATTGGTTCAGTATAGATAAAAACTGCCAAACTCGGTTCTTCAGGGTTTTGAACATCATTCAACGCTGTAGCAAGGGCAGCATCTAGCTTTTGATAATTCATTAGCAATTCCTTGATAAAAAGGGAGGGCAATTTTTATGGTCTTTATTAGAACCAATTTATCAAATTTATGAGTTATCATTGCCTATCTTTGTGCAGACTTAATGCACTAATTTATACGTCTAATTACAGATTAATTCCTCTGTCTTTCAATGCCCTATTAATCAGCGTAGGCATTACCTGTTACTTTCCTAATTCACTCTTAACCCACTCATTGCCTATTGCCTATTGCCCATTGCCCATTGCCTAATCATTCAATAGAGTTACACAAAATGCAATCGCTTTATTTCTTAGCTTCTCTGCTACTCCCCTTTTCGGTAAAATAACTTAGCAGATCAGCAAGGAACAGGTTTAGGATCATGGCTCAAGCTAGTATTGGGATTATTGGTGGAAGTGGTCTGTATAAAATGGACGCACTCAAAGATGTAGAAGAGGTACATATCCAAACCCCCTTTGGTTCACCATCTGATGCTTTGATTTTGGGGACTTTGGATGGTACACGGGTAGCTTTCTTGGCGCGTCATGGCCGCAATCATACACTGTTACCTTCTGAATTACCGTTTCGCGCTAATATCTATGCGATGAAGCAATTGGGCGTGAAGTATTTAATCTCAGCTAGTGCTGTGGGTTCCTTGAAAGCAGAGGCGAAACCACTGGATATGGTGGTGCCAGATCAGTTTATTGACAGAACGAAAAATCGGATTTCAACGTTTTTCGGTGAGGGAATTGTTGCTCACATTGCCTTTGGCGATCCGATTTGTAAGAATTTGGCTGCTGTATTGGCAGATGCGATCGCATCTCTCAATTTACCAGAAGTTACTCTCCATCGCGGCGGTACTTATGTGTGCATGGAAGGGCCAGCTTTTTCCACTAAGGCAGAATCGAATCTTTACCGCAGTTGGGATGCAACAATCATTGGGATGACGAATGTACCAGAGGCGAAGTTGGCAAGGGAAGCGGAAATTGCTTATGCAACCTTAGCGCTGGTGACAGATTATGATTGTTGGCATCCAGACCATGACAGTGTGACGGTGGAATTGGTGATTGGCAATTTGCTGCGGAATGCTGTGAATGCTCAAAAGGTGATTCAAGAAACTGTGCGGCGCTTGAGTGAAAATCCGCCGACGAGTGAGGCGCATTCGGCGTTGCAGTACGCGATTTTGACTCAGTTGGATAAAGCGCCAACAGCGACGAAGGAAAAGTTAGGGTTATTGTTGCAGAAGTATTTGTAGACTTAAATTACAACAAAAGCGATCGCTTTATCTCAACTTCGGGTGTAGGCGTAGCCAGTAATAGACATTGCTCATTACTAAAATCTCTTTGTGACAGACAAGACCTCGCTGATATAATACCTATCTATGTTTGATAACGTCTGTCGCTTTTTAGCAGAGTCATTTTCAGCCGATTTCGCCACTTGGTTACTCGGCGAATCCATCGCACTCACCCAACTCAGTCCATCAGAATTATCTCTCGAACCAATTCGAGCAGATGCGTTAATTCTGTTACAGTCAGATGAAATTGTTCTGCATATCGAATTCCAAACAGAAGCAAAAGCCGAAATTCCCTTTCGGATGACTGATTATCGGTTAAGGGTGTATCGAAGATTTCCCCGAAAGCGGATGCATCAAGTTGTCATTTATCTACAACCCACCACATCCGCCTTAGTCCAGCAAACAACTTTTATCTTAGAAAATACCCGTCATGAATTTGGAGTTATTCGTCTTTGGGAGCAACCCAGCGACATATTTTTAAATACTCCCGGTTTGTTACCGTTTGCAACCCTCAGTCAAACTGAGGATAAAACGCGAACATTACAACAGGTTGCAGAAGCTATCGAGCAAATAAACGACCAACGTACACAAAGTAATATTGCTGCGTCAACGGCAGTATTAGCTGGGTTAGTATTAAACAAGGAACTGATTAAAAGGTTATTACGGAGTGATCCTATGCGCGAGTCTGTAATTTACCAGGATATTTTGCAGGAAGGAGCTTTATCGATTGTTATGCGACTACTTCGCCGTAAAGTCGGAACTGTTCCACCTGCACAGCTATTGAAGATTCAAGCTTTAAACTCAACACAGTTGGATGATTTAGCAGACGCTTTACTTGATTTTTCGAGTTTAACTGATTTAGAAGCTTGGTTAGTGCAAACTCAAGGTTAGTGATGTTATGCGCGAGTCTGTAATTTATCAGGATATTTTGCAGGAAGGAGCTTTATCGATTGTTACGCGACAACTTCGCCGTAAGGTTGGAAGTGTACCACCTGCACAATTATTGAAAATTCAAGCTTTAGATTCAACACAGTTGGATGATTTAGCTGAGGCTTTACTTGATTTTTCCGGTTTAACCGATTTAGAAGCTTGGTTAGTGCAAAATCAAGGTTAGTGATGCAATAGCGATCGCACTTCCTCAGATTACAACAATAACGATCGCACTTTCTCAGATTACAGCAACAGCGATCGCACTTTTTCAGATTACAACAATAACGATCGCACTTTCTCGGATTACAGCAACAGCGATCGCACTTTCTCAGATTACAGCAACAGCGATCGCAATTTCTTAGAGCAAGAGCGATCGCACTTCCTCAGATTACAATAACAGCGATCACAATTTCTTAGAGCAAGAGCGATCGCACTTCCTCAGATTACAGCAACAGCGATTGCCCCATCAGATTCTTCAGTGACGCGCCATTATCATCACATATAAGCGATCGCACGTAAATATATCAGCTGTCGTCACCAAAATCATGGTTTTCATTGACAAAATCATGATTTTCATGAACAAACTCATGATTTTCATGGACAAACTCATGATTTTCATGAACAAACTTATGATTTTCATGAACAAACTCATGATTTTCATGGACAAACTCATAATTTTCATGGACAAACTCATAATTTTCATGAACAAACTCATGATTTTTGTTATAAGGCTTTGTTTTTTCCTTACGTCTACCAAATGATAGTGCGTAGGCGTAGCCCGTCGTAGACATCGCACCATCATCATAAAATCATACAGGCGATCGCTTGATTCTAAGTTGGGGCTGCTCATTACAGAAATCTCTCCATGTAGCTGAATCAAAAGACCTCCCCCTGCTCCCCCTGCTTCCCCTGCTCCCCCTGCCCTCTTCATTCCCTGCCTGTGCCAATATCCTTAGAGGATGACAAGACAACTCTAAGCTATGCAGGACAAAACTTTGAGAAGATG
>NZ_JAYGHD010000350.1:0-21488 GCF_034932245.1 Nostoc sp. UHCC 0251 | reverse complement strand
CTGTAACTCCAACAGATCCAACACCTGTAACTCCAACAGATCCAACACCTGTAACTCCGACAGATCCAACACCTGTAACTCCGACAGATCCAACACCTGTAACTCCAACAGATCCAACACCTGTAACTCCGACAGACTCTCCAAGCACATAAAACTGCTAATGGGGATACAAGACGCTCTGCGATCGCCGAACGCGATTGGTTTCGTCATAGTTTTGCGTAAGTCCTGTGGAACTTAGCTCTTCCAACGCAGTAGCACAGACTTATGCTCGATACCAAAGACATAACCATGACAAACAACTTTGGTCGCTCTCTCTACAGCAACCAAAGCAAAAAGTGATATTCCCTACGACCAGAGAACATCTGCTAACGCTAGATTAAATCAAGGATAGGACTTACACAGGGTTCACCGGATATCCTTATATAGTTCCATGACGTTTTCTGTGTAAGTTCCCAGGGACTGACTTATTGCTAAAGAGAACATAAATTTATGACTTTTGATTACGACCTGTTTGTAATTGGTGCGGGTTCTGGAGGTTTGGCGGCTTCCAAACGGGCGGCTAGCTATGGGGCAAAGGTAGCGATCGCAGAAAATGATTTAGTTGGTGGTACTTGTGTGATTCGCGGTTGCATTCCCAAAAAACTCATGGTCTATGGCTCTCACTTTCCTGCACTGTTCAGTGAAGCCTCAGGCTATGGCTGGAAAGTGGGGAATGCTGAGTTGGACTGGGAGCATTTCATTACATCTATAGATAAGGAAGTTCGGCGACTGTCACAACTACACATCAGCTTTTTAGAAAAAGCCGGAGTGGAACTAATTTCGGGTCGTGCCACATTGCTAGACCCCCATACAGTAGAAGTTGATGGACGCAAAGTTACAGCAGACAAAATTTTAATTGCTGTTGGCGGGCGTCCCATCAAACCCGATTTACCAGGGATGGAATATGGCATTACCTCTAACGAAATCTTTCATCTCAAAGAACAACCAAAACACATCGTCATTCTTGGCGCTGGTTACATTGGCATAGAATTTGCCTGTATCATGCGTGGCTTGGGTTCTGAGGTGACGCAAATTACCAGAGGTGAAAAGATATTGAAGGGATTTGATGAGGACATCCCTACAGAAATTGAACAGGGAATGACGAACCACGGAATTCGGCTGATTAAGAATAATGTGGTAAAAACAGTTGAACGCGTGCCGGAAGGTTTTAAACTGACTTTATCAGGGGAAGACCAAGAACCAGTAATTGCCGACGTATTTTTAGTAGCGACTGGTCGAACTCCCAATGTAGATGGACTAGGTTTGGAAAATGCTGGAGTTGATGTTGTCGATAGTTCTATAGAAGGGCCAGGCTACAATACCACAAATGCGATCGCAGTCAATGAATATAGTCAAACTAGTCAATCGAATATTTTTGCCGTTGGCGATGTCACAGACCGAATCAATTTAACTCCCGTAGCCATTGGCGAGGGCCGTGCCTTTGCAGATAGTGAATTCGGCAATAACCGCCGCGAATTTAGTCACGAAACTGTTCCCACAGCCATATTTTCTAGCCCAGAAGCCGCTACAGTAGGCTGGACAGAAGCCGAAGCACGGGAAAAACTCGGTGATGCCGTCAAAATTTTTCGCACTCGTTTTCGCCCCATGTACCATAGTTTGACTGATAAGCAAGAGAAGACAATGATGAAGTTAGTGGTTGATAGCAACACTGACAAAGTGCTGGGCGCTCACATGGTGGGTGAAAACGCAGCTGAGATAATTCAAGGTGTAGCGATCGCTGTGAAGATGGGCGCAACTAAAAAAGACTTTGACGCCACCGTTGGTATCCATCCCTCCGCAGCCGAAGAATTTGTCACAATGCGATAACTAGGTCATTTGTCATTTGTCATTTGTCTTTTGAAATCACAATTGACAAATGACTAAGGACAACCTTAACGGGAAAACTTTGATGCCCACCCAGTATATCTACTTGCACGGCTTCGCTTCCAGCCCTAATTCTGTCAAAGCGCGGGATATTGGCGATCGCTTTGCTCAAATTCAAACAAAGCTAAAAATTCCCGATCTAAATGCTGGCGATTTTTCCCAGCTGACAATCACTCGTCAAATTACTCAAGTTACCGCAGAATTCAGTAATAATTCTACGCCAGTAACACTCATTGGCTCAAGTTTAGGCGGCTTGACAGCTGCCCACTTGGGACAGCAAGATTTACAAGTACAACATCTTGTGCTGCTAGCACCAGCTTTTGGGTTTTTATCCCATTGGTTGCCCAAGATAGGAGATGAAGAAGTACAGCGTTGGCAGCAAGAAAAATATATCATGGTCTACCACTATGGGGAGGAGCGAAAGCTTCCCTTAAGTTACGATTTTGTTACAGATGCTGCCCAATACCAAGAGGAGTTTTTGCAACGTCCTATCCCCACCTTGATTTTGCATGGAAAAAAGGATGAAGTCATCCCCATCGAAGTCAGTCGTGACTTTAGGCGTTCGCGTCCTTGGGTTGAGTTAGTCGAACTAAATAGTGACCACGCCTTAGGTAATGTTATGGAAGAAATTTGGCAGGCAATTCGCCTCTTTTGCCAATTACCTTGAAGCTGTAAAATATTAGACTCTCACATAAATAATGTCCTTAGTCATTTGTCCTTATTAGTTACCAATGACTAATGACTAACGACCAATGACTAATGACTAAAATTATGCTTCCCTTTATCCGATCAGATTTAGCTCAACTTAACGCGTACAAACCTCACCCTAGCAGCGATACAGCCGAATCTGTCCCAGCGCAATTTGATCGGTTGGATACAAATGAAAGCCCATACGATTTACCACCTGAGTTAAAAGAGAAACTAGCCTGGACGTATCAGCAAGTAATTGAAACAAATCGTTATCCCGATGGCGGACATGAGACACTTAAAGATGCGATCGCCGAATATGTAAATGAATCAGCCGGTCTCTCGCTATTCAATACTGCCGCCAATATTTCTGTTGGAAATGGTTCAGATGAGTTGATCCGCTCTATATTAATCGCCACCTGTCTAGGAAGAGAAGGTTCAATTCTAGTTGCCAATCCCACTTTCTCTATGTACGGAATTTTGGCACAAACTTTGGGTATTCCTGTAGTGACGGTGGGTAGAAATGAAACAAATTTTGAAATTGACTTAAAAGCCGCCCAGGCTGCGATCGAACAAACTCAAAATCCCCCTATTCGCGTAGTTTTTGTAGTGCATCCCAATTCACCGACTGCCAATAGCTTAACTGCGGCAGAATTGGCATGGTTAAGAAGTTTGGATAAGCATATTTTGGTAGTAATTGATGAAGCTTACTTTGAATTCAGCCAAACTACCTTAGTAGGTGAATTGGCACAGCGCCCCAATTGGGTGATATTACGCACTTTTTCTAAAGCTTTCCGATTGGCATCTCTCCGTGTTGGCTATTGTGTAGCTCATCCCGAAGCGATCGCTATTTTAGAAAAAGTTCGCTTACCTTACAATCTCCCTAGCTTTTCCATAACAGCAGCATTAGTTGCTTTACAAAACCGCACACTCTTACTGGAGTCAATTCCCCAAACCCTGAGTGAACGAGCCAAAATCATCGAAATTTTATCCCAGCAACCAGAACTACAAATTACCGCAAGCGCTGCTAATTTTATTTACCTGCGTCTTAAACCAAATGGCTTAAATTCACAAGATGCTGCCTTAAAAGCTTTCCATCAGAAACTTAGAACACTCGGCACAATTGTGCGATGCATTAGCGGAGGATTGCGAATTACTGTAGGTACAATAGAGGAAAATACCCGCACCGTTAATCGAGTACAAGCTGTTTTGGCAAATTTGGAATTTTAGCAATTCACTCAATAATTAAATCGGTTGTCTACCTCAGTGCCCAAACGGCGCACTACTCCAACTGTTTGTGGCAGCACACCTACTAAAAGAGCAAAAGCAACATCCGGCAAAAGAGCTACTAATTGTGGTGGGAAGTATTGTTCAAATTGATCGAGAATTTTTTGAACTCGCTGCCCAGCCACAGGGTTTTCTGTAATTTGTTTGATCAATCGAATCCACTGTCGCCTAATCAAGTAAGCCTTCTGACGTTCTTCATTAGATTCGGGAGTTAATAAAGACAGATTACCTATAGGCAGTGCCCTTTGGCAATCACAATCGTAATCTCCACCTACAGCAGCCCCAGGGCCAGCAAACTCCGCATGGTAGCGTTTAAAGAGGATTAATCCATTTCGTCTACGACTATTGACGATGAAAACTTCTCCACTGTGTAAACGTGTAAGGATATCCGAGCCTTGCGATTGCTCAGTTCCATCTGCCATCACAAGAGAGTCAAGGAAACTAGTTTCAGGATAATAAGTTGATACCATAGCGGTCTGATAGCGCCGATGCTGTTCGCTATCCATGTTTTTTAAACTTTCAACGAATTTGGTAGTAGTATGCACTTCAAGACGGAACTAGCTGTTATGTCAAATCAGGTTTTTGAATTCTTTATATTATCAAGAGTCTTTTGGTCAATTTAACTAAAGATAGTAATAAATAGGCATTCTCTAAAAATTGAGTAATCATATTTTATGAGATATAACTAGATTTGTCTTCAAATTCAGAGAGTGTTTTCTTAAAGTTTTTATAAAGATGAATATCTTAATTAAAAAGTTATTATGAGCTATTGCTATTTTCCTAAGGTAAATTGTACAGCTATATTCCATTATAATGAATTTATTTATCTATATAAAATACTTTAAAATATTTTTTATATAACAGCCAATAAAAAAGACAAAATTCAATTAGTTAAGATAAGTTATACAAAGTTTTATTATTAATATTACGAGTAAGGATAATTGTAAAAATTTCAAAACAAATATCCTGAAAAAATTGCCATATAGATATATCTAGCTATTTAGATATATCTAGCTTAGTTTTTAATTAGATTAATTTGTGTTTTAATTGTTGATATCAGTGATAAATTTTTTACAAATTAATTACAAACTCAAAATTTATTCTGACCAGAATAAATTTCAAATAGTGGACTCAGCACTCAGATGCTTGTGCAATAACATTTGGCTTGAGCGTCTTAAAAAAAATGTATTCCAATTCGATTCAACTTTATGCACCCGATATCCCAGCTTGAAATAAAGTTGCCTTGCTTGATGGTTATTTTCTAAAACGTGGAGATATAAGTCTTGAAATCCCCACTCACGAGAAACTTTTTCACAGCTAGTCAGTAGACCGGAAGCCACACCATGTCTACGGTATTGTGGATGAACCGCTAAATTGGATAAGTAAGGAAAACCCATGCCAAACTGGCTCCACGAATCACTGTAACGTACACCCACTTCTACACTTCCCACTAAGTTATTAGCAGCACCAGTAGTAGCTTCAAAGGCGACTAAGCAAATATGACGCGATGGAGGTGATGCCATGCGATGCCTTAAGTCTTCGTAAATACCCAAACGTAACAATGGAAAAGCCCATCCCCACATACCCTGTTGAGAGTGAAAGCTTTCAGCAATAATTTGAGAAACACCAATCAAATCAGCAGGTGTAGCTGTACGAATTTGAAATTGGCAGCAAGCTGGATCGATTGGCTGTTGCTGGTATGGATGAAAAAACCGATATTTCAAGGCTAGTTCAGTATTGATTTTATTCAACGAAAAATTTTTCAAATATTCTCAAACACCGTTTAAACTGAAGAAAAAATTTGTATCTGCCTCAGAGATTGAACTGGCTTAAGATTGCTAATTCGCTTTTCCTTCTAGAGGATACAAAGTTTTACACTTTAGTTTGAGGCTTTATAGCCTGTATTTTTGAAAAACTCTTATGAGTTACAGCTTCATCAAGCTACAATCTTAAATTCAGTAGGTTCAAATGCGTCCTTGGCTTTACGTAGGGAGGATATGAGTCTGTTTACCACAAAAACATCTGTAAAGTATTACAGGTTTAGGTGAATGGGTAGATAAATAGCATAACCTGTGCGTAGACATTACCTACAAAATTGTTAAGTAAGTACATTACTGACAAACTGTAGTTGCAAACCACCTTTGGTTGCAGTACTGAAATTATTTATGCAATTGCCGCTATACAAACAGAACTTTACTGCTAGGTCATAGGAACAAGCTGTACAGTTCCTGGGGAAGAATCTGCAAGATTCCTAATCCCCAACTTTTTAACCCTACACTTGTCTTAATGATAGTTCTGATTGCTAAATTAGAAAGAGGTATTTGTCTAATAGTATACTTTGGCTTTAAATATTATTGTTTTAATATTGCTGACTCTACCATGAGTATCATAAATAAAATTTACCTGCAAGTGTTAGTACAACTGTTGCAGAGGGAAAACTTAATATGCAGCTTCATCTGGATTTTTTAGCTAGCTATGAGCGCTGTATGTAATATCAGACATTACTCACAGGAGGTGAAGGAAGACTTGGCAAGCAATCATCGACTCTGTAACACTAAACTGACTATGAAAGCAATTACACTGCACCAACGCAAACGGTAATGGGTATAAGCCATTGAGACGAATTACTGTGAGTAAACGCTCCTACACTCAGCAGTCATCTAGCCATACAGCCTTATTGGTCGAAATGCTCTGCTCTTACCTGACTCAGAAAAATCCTTACCTGATCAGATTATTCTTTATCCGACTGCCGTTGCAGCAGGAAAGCGGTGCATGAAATCCCAAGCAAACAGTAAGCCTAAAATTTTGGTTGTCGATGATGAACCAGACAACCTTGACTTGCTTTACCGCACTTTCTATCGCGACTATAAGGTGCTTAGGGCGAACTCTGGCCCTGCGGCACTCGATCTGCTGGCTCAAGAAGGAGAGGTCGCAGTGATCATCTCCGATCAGCGGATGCCGATGATGAGCGGTACAGAATTTTTGAGCCTAACAGCAACTCAATATCCAGATATTATTCGGATTATTTTAACTGGCTACACCGATGTCGAAGACTTGGTGGAAGCAATCAACGCTGGTAAGGTATTCAAATATGTAACTAAACCGTGGGAAGCAGAGGAACTCAAAGCAGTGGTACGCCAAGCTTTGGATACTCACAATGTCCTCAAAGCTCGCACCCGCGAACTTACCCGCACACTCCGACAAGAATCGCTGCTGAATACTGTCACAAATACGATTCGCAGTGCCTTAGACTATCGCCAAATTTTACAGGCAATTGTAGATACAGTGGGTCATATGTTGGAAGTGGATGTTTGCCTGTTGCGTCCCTTCCAAGATGAGCAGTTAGCGGATAAAGGATTCATTTATCAGAAGGCTCTCTCTGAAGAAGCGGGGGAACAGACACCAACAGAGGTGCAGACAAATAATTCTTCTGCTATGCCTCTTTTGGCTCAGACGGTATGGGAAACCCGCGAAGTCCAGGTGATTCACGATATAACCGATGATGAGCGCATTCACGGTAATACTCCCGAACTGCGCCAACGTGGGGAAGCTTTTGCTGCGGCTAATATTTGTTCTAGTTTAGTTGTGCCATTGATCTGCCAACAAGAATTAATGGCAGTGCTAGCACTACACCAGTGTTCTCTACCTCGCTTCTGGGGGGATGATGAGGTGCAGTTAGTGTTGATGGTGGCAGATCAGGCAGCGTTAGCCTTGTCTCAAGCTTATGCTTACGAACAAGTACGTGCCCTTGCCAAGCGAGAAGCTCTAATTAATACGATTACTAGCGCGATTCGCTCTAGCTTAGACCCCCAAGATATCTTTGCGGCTATCACTCAGCAATTGGGACAAGCCTTACAGGTTGATGGCTGTGTCCTATCTTTGTGGACAGAGGAAGATGAGTTTGTCCAGTGTGTGGGCTTGTATGACAGTTTTCAACAACTGGAAAATTTACATAGGCATAGCCCAACCCAGACATCGCCAGCCCCAGATAATAACTCAAGTAGCAATCATCACCCATTACCACCGAGATTACCCTATTCTCAAGCATCTATACAGGAAAATCCCATCCTCCAACAAATGCTACAAACACATGAACCTGTGGTAATTGGTAATGTGAGCCATTCTCCGTCAGATGTGCAGGCTTTTGATTTGCCATTAAAAATGCCAGCGCGATCGCTAATGTTTGTACCATTATTAGCTGATGGGAAATGTATAGGTAGTATTACTTTACACGAAGGCAAAAAAGTACGTCAGTGGCTATCATCTGATATCGATTTAGCTAAAGCAGTAGCAGCTCAAGCAGCGATCGCTGTCCAGCAGTCACACTTATATCAAAAAACTCGCCAACAAGCTGAACGCTTACTGGAATTAGACAAACAAAAAACTGAATTTTTCCAAAATATCTCCCATGAATTTCGCACACCCATCACGTTGATTCAAGGGCCTTTAGAGTCGGCAGTGGCGGCTGGTGAAGGATTATCTTACTCCCAAAGTGCGATCGCCTTGCGTAACTCCCGTCGCCTACTGCGGCTGGTAAATCAACTCTTGGATTTACAACGCTTGGATGCGGGAAGAATGCAGCCTAGTTTTCGCCCTTGCGATATAGTCGAATTTGTCAGCCAAATTGTAGAATCTTTTCGCCCCTACTGTGAGAAAAAAGGGCTGCATCTCTCTACTCAGTTAGATGAATGTTCTCCGGTGTACTTGGATATGGAAAAATTTGACAAGGTGGTTTACAACCTCCTATCAAATGCTATGAAGTTTACTCCTGAAGGTGGCACGATCAGTGTCAGACTAAAATCTGAACACGATCGTTGCATATTGCAAGTACAAGATACAGGGATTGGTATTGTTAAAGAACAAATTCCCCACCTATTTGAGCGTTTCCGCCAAGCTGAAGGTTCAGCAAACCGTTCCTATGAAGGCAGTGGTTTGGGTTTAGCTCTGGTTAAAGAATTGGTAGAATTGCATGGTGGCCAAGTCACTGTAGAATCAGTTTACGGAGAAGGCACTACCTTTAGTTTATGGCTTGTTCCTGGAAATACTCATTTACCTACACAGCAAATACTAGAAACACCTACTGAACTGAACACGAGCCGCGCTAGCGTAGAATTGGCTGATTTAGAACTGGTAGAATCAACAACAGATAATATTGAAGATATTACAATAAATTTCTCCTCCAGTATTGATACTCAAGACTCAGCACTTAAGACTCAGCACTCAATTTTAGTTGTAGATGACAACCCGGATTTACGAACCTATGTATCTGAAATTTTCCGTCGCAACGGCTATCATGTACGCACAGCTCGTAACGGTTATGAAGGGCACAGTATAGCTAAGGAAATTATACCCAACTTGATTGTGACTGACTTAATGATGCCCTTAGTGAGCGGACTTGAGATGATTAAAATGATCCGCCATGAGGAGAAGTTGAAAGGAACACCAATCATTCTGCTGACAGCAAAAATTGACGAGGAAACCCGCATCGAAGGTACAGAACATGGCGCAGATGCTTATTTAGCAAAACCATTCAATGATCGGGAACTTTTAGCGGAAGTTCGGAATCTTTTAGCGTTGAAGGAAAATGAACGGCGAATCGTGGAGTTAAATACTTATCTAACAGAATCGGTGCTAAAGCGCTTTTTGCCGGCTGTATTGGTGCAAAAAGCCGCAACCGGAGATTTAACTTTAGATTTGCGTCCAGAACCACGCTTAATTACAGTCTTGTTTAGTGACATCGTAGGTTTTACACAGCTAGCAAATACTCTTAGATCCCGACGAGTAGCAGAGTTGCTCAATGAATATTTAGAAGCCATGACCAAGGTTGTATTTGGCAATGGCGGCACTGTAGATAAATTTATGGGAGATGCTATCTTGGCTTTATACGGAGCACCAGAAGAACTAACCCCTAATGAACAGGTGCGTCGTGCCATAAATACAGCAAGAGCAATGCACCGCTCACTAGCTGACTTGAACCAGCGCTGGCGAAACCAAGGCGTATTCGATGGTGACAAACTTACTAACGTACAGTTCCGGTGCGGTATCCATCAAGGTACTGCTGTTGTAGGGATGTTTGGTAGCGCTGAACGTGCCGATTATACTGCCATTGGTCCAAGTGTAAATATTGCTGCAAGGTTACAAGCTGCCGCTGTTCCCGGTACTATTCTGGTTTCTGCTGCTGTGGCAGATTATTTGCAAGAAGAAGAAATTACTAAAGGTAGTCCGCTAGAACTTAAAGGAGTAGATGAAACAGTTTTGACTTTCGCTGTTAAACCAGAGCTAATTGTTAATCGCTAAAATTTAGACTGGTATTTTAAAGCATTACTAATGAGTAAGAGTGTTTAATCATATCCAGTTTATATAATATGACACCATCAGTTGCAGATAAAACTCCAATATCAGCCAAGGTCTGGAGGCGGCACACCGACCCACCAGGTTTGTGGATTTCTGTCGTTATAGGTTCAGTTTCTCTGCACTTGCTGGCGTTCTGGCTGATGCGTTCATCTAATGCATTTAGTCTGTGGTTTCCCCAACAAAGTCAATCTGCTGTTCCCATTGAATTGATAGACATTGCTCCTAAAACAAAATTAATAACCAAATCCAAAACAACAGCCAAAACAGTTTCGCCAAAACCACTATCCTCAACTCAAAAGTTTGTACCAGCACGTTCACCACAAACAGCACGGACTACGCCCAGAAATCAAGATTTTGGTGCAATAAATTCTGCGGATAATCTCCAGCAAAAGAGCCGGATTTATGCCTCTCAACCTAATCGCCAACAGAGAGTTCCTACGCCGACGCCAACAACGACACCTACAGCCACACCGACACCGACCCCAACACCAAAATCTACACCTACAGTTCCAGTCGGTAATCTACCTTGGAACCGCCGTCAAGAAATCAAACTGGGAAAGGGAACGTTACTACCAACAGGTATTCCATCAAATCCACCAGTTTCGGAAGCTGAAAATAGAGAAACGCCACGCACCTCCACTCAGAAAACTTCACCAACGCCAACAACTCCAACTCAAGAAACTCCGCCAACTCCTACCAGACCAACGCCAACAACTTCAACTCAAGAAACTCCACCAACTCCTACTAGACCAACTCCAACAACTTCAACTCAAGAAACTCCACCAACTCCTACCAGACCAACGCCAGCAACTCCTTCTGAGGGAGCATCGGTAGCAATCGTAGCTCCTATACTTAGAGATGAAGTGAGTAAATTAATACAATCAGGAAGATTACGACAAGATGCTTTACCCGATGTTATCGCTTCATACAGGGGAAGCAATACCAAACAATTAGACTCAAGTTTTCTTCCCCGCGATTCTGAAGTTAAGCCTGCACAAATACTTGCTAGCTTAATAATTGATCACAATGGCAACTTTCAACAGGCTGTAGTTATAGAGATAGAACCAGCAACACTACAAAGTGAAAAAAGTACATATGAGCGAGTTCTCAATGATGTTTTCCAAACAGAAAACTTTCTTGCTGCTCACAACAACGATGGCACAAAACCCGATTTGAGCAATTTATTTGTACGTATAAAAATCCAACCTGTCAATTCCAACTAAATACTTGAATTTTTACAAAAACTATGTTATGTTTACATAGTTGGAAATTTGCGGGCGTAGTTTAGTGGTAAAACTATAGCCTTCCAAGCTATTAATGCGGGTTCGATTCCCGCCGCCCGCTTAGAAAAAGCTCGGAAATGCACTAAAACAGGTCTAAATTAGCCAGATGTGGCTTAAGGAAATTGTTGAAGGTAGGCAAACTTCGTCCACAGTGTACTGATGTAAGAAGTAAGTCTGGACTTGATAAAATAAAAAATAAACAGTTAAAACATAACTGTTTAAATCATGGAATGCCTACTCTTTAGTTATCATACAACTTACAGTTAGATTATAAATAGCAAGCCAATACTAGTACTGTGCGTGCTATGTGTAAGCGATCGCTAACTTTGACAAACAAATAAAAAAACTAGAGGAATATCGCACACCTTTCATTTTCGAGTATTCCTCATTGCTTTAACATCAACGTAAAATATTTCTTTATCCAAATTTGCCGCTGACGTAATCTCGGGTATCTTCCTGTTGAGGGTTGTTGAAAATATTCTCTGTCAAGTTATATTCGACAAGATATCCCATTTTGCTGCCGCTTTCTGTCGCCTGAGCATTAAAAAAGGCTGTCATATCCGACACCCGTGCGGCTTGTTGCATATTGTGGGTAACAATAATAATAGTATATTGCGACTTCAGTTCTTGAAGTAATTCTTCAACCCGCAAAGTTGAAATTGGGTCAAGAGCAGAGCAGGGTTCATCCATTAGCAAAACCTCTGGTTGAATTGCGAGGGCGCGAGCAATGCATAACCGTTGCTGTTGACCACCAGATATAGATAAACCACTTTGTTTGAGTTTATGCTTAACTTCATCCCATAAAGCAGCTTGCCGCAAACTCCGCTCTACCAATTCATCCATATCACCTCGATAACCGTTAATCCGTGCTCCAAAAGCGATATTTTCATAAATCGACTTTGGAAAGGGGTTAGGCTTTTGAAAAACCATCCCAACCCGACGGCGTAATTCTACTGTATCAATTCTTTTATCATGAATATCGGTTTCACCAAAGGTAATTCTTCCTTCAATACGTGCGCCAGGAATCAAGTCATTTAAACGGTTAAAACACCTTAGAACAGTGCTTTTACCGCATCCAGAAGGGCCAATAAGAGCGGTAATTTTGTTTTTGCCGATGTTTAAGTTAACATCACGAACTGCTTTGAAATTACCATAGAAAACAGATAATTGTTCAGCTTGTAAAATATTTTCGGAAGTAGCGGTTCTTGAGCTTGATACCATACAAAAATTCCAGGTTAATACTGAAAATCTACATTTAAATGAAGTTGATTTATTTAGCGTGACTGCTGGAATTTATTGCGTAAAAATATTGCTGTTGAATTCATTAACATCAGCACGATCATCAAAACAACAATGCCAGCAGCAGCATTCTGGTGAAACTCTACTTGAGGGCGAGAAACCCAATCAAAAATTTGAATTGGCAGTGCTGTAAAAGAGCTTTGCAAACCCTGTGGAGAAAGCTGAGGTAAGAAAGTAATAAACCCAACAGCCCCAACTACAATCAAAGGAGCCGTCTCGCCGATCGCTCGTGAAAGTGCCAAAATTGTACCGGTAAGGATACCTGGTAAAGCAATAGGAAAAATTTGTTCTCTAATGATTTGCCACCTATTGGCACCAAGGGCAAAACCTGCTTGCCTTAGGCTATCGGGAACAGCACGCAGTGATTCACGAGTGGTAATAATGATAATTGGTAGAATCAACAAACTTAAGGTTAAAGCACCAGCTAGCACCGTGCGTCCCCTGGTGATTGGTTCCATCACCCGCACAAAAACTTGCAAGCCCAACAAGCCATAAATAATAGATGGTACTGCGGCTAAATTTGCAATATTGATTTCAATTAAACGAGTAAACCAGTTGTCCTGGGCATACTCTTCCAAGAAAATTCCTGCGCCTACTCCTAAAGGAAAGGAAATTAAGGCAGTTATTACCAACAGCCAAATAGTGCCAACCAAGGGAGCCAATACCCCAGCAGAAGAGGCACGGCGAGAGGAAAAACTGGTAAGAAAAGACCAATTCAAGCGGCCAAGACCGTCAGTTAAGACATCTATGAGCAAAATAGCTAACACCAGCAATGCAAAGGAAGTCGCAACCCAAGTGGCGATCGCAAAAACTTTGTCAAGGTTGTAACGTTTATTGATCGATAGGTCAAAGTTCGGATTTGCCCCAGAGTCAGACAGATTTGTAGACTGAGTATTGCTCTTTGTCATTCGTATTTCTCCCGGAAGCGACGAACAAACCAGTAACTAAAAATATTCAAGGCTAGGGTTATGAGAAATAAAGTCATACCCACCGCAAAAATAGTTTTATAGGCGAGTGAGCCTGCTGGTGTGTCTCCTTTACTTACTTGGACAATGTATGCTGTCATTGTCTGAATTGGCACTAGCGGGTTGAAGCCCAACTGAGGATTTTGACCAGCCGCGATAGTGAGAATCATTGTTTCACCAATGGCGCGGGAAATAGCCAAGATAAAAGAAGCTACTATCCCAGAAAGAGCCGCTGGTAATACTACTGAAATAATTGTTTCCCGCTTGGTTGATCCTAATGCATAAGCACCTTCCCGCAAACTACGCGGAACGGAATAAAGAGCGTCTTCACTCAACGAAGCTACCAAAGGAATAATCGAAATTCCCAGCACTAAACCCGCACTCAAAGCATTGAATCCCTGCATTCCAGGGATGAATGTTTGTAGGAATGGTGTAACTGTGAACAGTGCAAAGTAACCAAACACTACTGTAGGTACCCCTGCCAATACTTCTAGGGCTGGCTTTAGCCATTTGCGAAGTTTCGCTGGAGCATATTCACTTAAGCAGATAGCAGCTAACAATCCTAGTGGTAATGCTACTGCGATCGCAATTACAGATGTGAGCAATGTGGCGCTAATTAGCACCATGATTCCGAACTGCTTATTAGTAAAGAGTGGTGTCCATTGTGTATCTGTCAAAAACTGCCAGATGGAGACTTCTTGAAAAAATTCAACAGTCTCAAAAATCAGTGTTAAGACAATGCCAATTGTGGTTACAACCGATACGAAAGCAAATAAGGCAAACAGCGCTTTAACGCCAGTTTCCACCCGTTTACTCAAAGTCCGATTGGGCTGCCATAAGTTGGAATTACTTGGTTGATTAGATAACGGGTTGGAAGTCATTTACGGACAACCTCATAAATTCAAACTCTCTTTATGTATATAGCTACACTACCATTCTATGAAAATTGCCCACATGCCGGAAATAAAGCTTACTTTCAAGACATAAGCCTTAAATAAAACTAGTATTAAGAAGCTACTATTTCCAGCTAATAGGGCTTATTGAAAATTGTGCAGATAAACTCACATTCTCAAAAAAGTAATTAGTGGATAACTATTACTTTTCTTGTTTGAGAAGGTCTTTTAGAGTAACGCCCACTTGAGAACCCTTACCCTCAAAAACGGAACCTACTTTTCCACTATTAAAACGTCCCTGAACTTCAGTCAGTAGGTCGCTAGGTAAAGGCACATAGCCCACTTCTGATACTAACTTTTGGTTTGCCGGAGCATAATTGAAATCAACAAAAGCCTTGACTTCAGGACGCGTTGCCGCAGTTTTCTTAACGTAGATAAACTCTGGGCGAGAAAGCGGTTGGTAAGTACCATCGCCTATGGTTTGTGGACTTGGCTGAACACAGCCCTTACCAGCATCAATGCCAACCAGTTTTAACTTCTCTTTGTTGTTCTCATAATAAGCATAGCCAAAGAAAGCTATACCACCTTGGTCAGCGGTCACACCCTGCACCAGAGTGTTGTCATCTTCACTAGCAGTGTAGTCTCCTCGACTTTCCCCTTCCTTACCCACAACTGCTTGAGTGAAATAGTCATAAGTACCAGAATCAGTACCAGGACCGTACAAACCTATTTTCTGAGCAGGAAATTTCGGATTAATTTGGTTCCATTGGGTAATTTTGCCTTGAGCTGCTGGTTCCCACATTCTCTTTAGTTCATCAACTTTGAGGCAACTTGCAAAGTTGTTTTGGGGGTTAACCACTACAGATAGACCATCGTAAGCAATCGGCAATTCGATGTACTCGATGTTACCTTTCTTACAGAGTTCAACTTCTTCCGGCTTAATGGGGCGGGAAGCATTAGAAATATCAGTTTCACCCGCACAGAATTTCTTGAAGCCGCCACCCGTACCAGAGGAAGCCACAGTAACTCGCACTCCAGGATTAGCCTTTTGAAACTCTTCTGCCATCGCCTCAGAAATAGGATAGACGGTACTAGAACCATCTACCTGGACTTTTCCAGATAAATTTGATCCGGCTGCTGTATTGGTGGCTGGGTTAGCGCCGCCATCAGCTGGACTAGAGTTGTTAGAAGCTTGATTGTTATCGCCGCAAGAGCCAATACCAATTGCTAGAGCAACTAGGGGAGCAACCAACTGCACCTTTGAAGAGAACATAAGGATCTTTATAAATGATGCTATGGATTAACAGTATGAACCTTAGCACTCTAGAGTAAGAGGAAGGTTAAGAAACGGTTAAGCAAATGCTAATGCATACTTATAATTTCTAAAGTTTAAAGTTACTAAAAGCACATTTTAAACAGCAAAATACTTTAACGTTTGATATAAATTATACTACGAATTAGTACTAAATAAAGTAAAATGCAAATGATTTGGGTATGGTGTAAATATTTTTTTGAATCAGCATATTTTTAAATGAATTTACTGGTAAAGGTTAGCAATTAAGAAGCAATTTTAAGTTAGGGTATTACGCAGTAAGATTGCAACCCCTCTCTGCTATTTGGGTTCTGCGTATCCTTACTCTTAAGCGAACTAGCAGTGTAAGCAAAGCTAAGGTGGGAGAGTTCGTATATTAATGTTTATACTGGTTGCTGTTGGTTTTCCCTTTTGCCTTTCCTTGGTTGCCTGATAAATGTTTGCTGCTTCCAATCAATTACTATGGTCCATGATCGGCTTACTCCTGACAATGGGTGGCACTTTCCTAGAAGCTTATGGCATCACCTTACCCTGGAATTGGAGTAAGCACGGAATTCAGACTTTTTCTTTAGGTGTCACTTTTCAAATTGGCGCAGTGCTACTGGTAGGTTGTTTAGGGGGCAAAAATGCTGGTGCGCTCTCGCAAATTGCTTATTTAGTCATGGGTTTAACCTTATTACCTGTATTTGCTGATGGTGGGGGTATCGGTTATATAAAGTTATCTCAATTTGGCTATTTGCTAGGCTTCATTCCTGGAGCTTGGATTTGTGGCTTGTTCGCTTTTAAAGCTAGACCTCGACTAGAAACTCTCGCCTTTAGTTGCATCTGTGGCTTGTTAACTCTTCACATATGCGGTATTACTTACTTGATTATTAGCTATATTTTTCAGTGGAAAGGCACAGAAAATATACCCTTAATGCAAGCAATCCTCAGATACTCCTGGTTTGCGCTACCAGGGCAACTAACTGTGGTCTGTGCCGTTACTGTAATAGCATATGTATTGCGTCACTTAATGTTTTATTAGTTCATTGTCCTTCGTCCTTTGTCATTTGTCAAAAGCTCATGACTAATGACCAATGAATAACCTTTACACGTGACCTGTTTCGCCTTCGGCGTCTCATCTTCTGCCAAAGCTATCCATTAGCCGGATCTTTCTTAATATTTGCAAGAGTATTCACTCACATTTTTTCTAACTCTAATTAGTTCGTTGTTAATTCTCAATAAAAAGCTAATTTAGCGAGAAGATTAAGAATTAACTTGTCAAGTATGCCTGAAATTAGTATGCCCGTACCTCTACGGGTAAGCAAGCTACGTGTAGCGTCTCCTTTAGGAGCAGGGCTGTAGGAAGAAGACTGTGCTGGTCCACTAATGACCAATGACCAATAACCAATGACCAATTCGCTATGCGTTTAAAAAATCGCCTTTTCTGGATCGCTGCTTTCATAGCTTTTTTCTTAGACCAAATAACAAAATACTGGGTGGTGCAAACCTTTAACTTGGGGCAGACACTACCACTCTTACCTGGGATATTTCACTTCACTTATGTCACTAACACTGGTGCTGCTTTTAGTCTGTTAAGTGGGAAAGTAGAGTGGTTGCGCTGGCTATCTTTAGGAGTGAGTTTAGTATTGATAGCGTTGGCTTTGTTTGGCCCAACGTTAAATTTGTGGGATCAGTTGGGCTATGGCTTGATTTTAGGTGGAGCTATGGGCAACGGTATTGATCGCTTTGTTTTAGGTTATGTCGTTGATTTTCTTGATTTTCGCCTGATTAACTTTGCTGTATTTAATGTGGCTGATTCATTTATTAGTATTGGTATAGTTTGCCTGTTAATTGGTTCCTTGCAAAAAACACCGACTTCAACTGGCAGGTAGCATTAAACTATTAAGCCTGGGATGATTAATCCCAGGCTATTGATTACTGAAACCCTTGCTCAGTAATATATGCGAATACTTGATTTCTTAATCCCAGCGATTTTTATTTGTTTGTTATTTTACACCAGTTTGCATAACTGGTGTAAGAGGTCAAAATGCGCTGGCGATCGCTAATGGCAAACTAGTATTCAAATTATGCCCCAGCTTTTAATTTAATTACCTGTAGCAGGAGTATTTGGCGAACTAGAGCCTGGAACTGTGCTGGGAGAATTCATACCTGGTTCGGTAGTGCTGTCAGGAGTAACAGACTCAGGTGAAGTTGAGCTTCCTGGTTCGGTAGTGCTGTCAGGAGTACCAGACTCAGATGGGGTGACGGTTCCTGGTGCTGGATTTAAATTGCTAGGAGCGCCAGGTTGTTGATTTGGGGTAATGGTTCCTGGTGCTGGAGTGCTTTCAGGAGTGCCAGATTCAGGTACTGTTATAGTTCCTGGTGTAGTGGTGCTATCAGGAGTAGTGATGCTATCAGGAGTGGTGGTGCTACCAGGCGTAGTTTCTGCTGGTACCGTTTCTGCTGGTGTCGTAGTGCTACTAGGAGCGCTAGGCGTGCCTGTACCACCGCCACAGCGGGAGTTGAGCGGAAAATACTCGCACAGAATTTTCATCCCTTCTGGCGACATCTTAATTTCCGCGGGTGTACTGGTGGAGTCGCTACTGGATTGGGCTATGGGGGATTTACTGGATTCAGCTACAGCAATGTTAGCACTGAGCGCTAAAGATAGAGCTGTACCAATCATGGTCAGAGATTTTCCCATCATTCTGAAATTAACCTCAACGGAACACTCGCCCCATTAAAGCAGACAATAGGATTTAGAAAATCTTCCTAAATGAATATATTTAAGTTTGTTTCAGAATATGTGGATATGTAAATTGGTAAAAATTAAATCTGTTCTTGATTAAGGTCTAGTGTTCAATAATACAATATAAAAACTATTATTAAAGTAGTTATTCAACTAGCAATAGTAGATAATGCAAGCTTTTTAGAAAAGAGACAAAATTTATGTCTTTGTAAAGAAGTGACGAAAATAACAAATTAATTCCGCTCGTAAGGCGTATTTAAGTATAAATTAGGACTAAAAATACCGTATAACTAATTTCTGCTTTGGCTTATGAGTAAAATGATGAAAGACTAACATCTAAATTTTAATTCGCCTGATTCTTCACTAAAAAGTGTGATGTGAATAGCCGATGAGTTTTCCTCAACCCCCTCAAAAGCCACAAACGTTACTTGGTCAGCTGACTCAAGCAGTACATACTATTCAAGCTAGGGTCGATTTTTCTAAATTGGCGCTCAAACCTAATGCCAAAGTACCGGAACTCTGGGTGCAGGATGCGGGGGCGGATAAAGCAGAGGTATATCCACTGTTGGGCGATCGCTATATTCTAGGTCGTAGCTCAAAATCCAGCGATATCGTCATCCGTAATCCTGTTGTCAGCCAAATTCACCTGTCGCTATCACGGAATTCTACTCAACGAACACCAGTTTTCGTCATCAAAGACGAAAACTCCACCAATGGTATTTATCGTGGCAAGCGTCGTGTTAATTCCCTGGAACTGCGTCACGGCGATATTCTGACTCTGGGACCTCCAGAACTCGCCGCTTCTGTGCGGTTGCAATACGTCGACCCACCAGCCTGGTATGTCAAAGCTGCAAATTGGACAGCTTGTGGTGTCGGCGGTGCCAGTGCCCTGTTAGCGTTAGTGATTGGTGTCGAATGGCTAAAATTTCAAGTTAAACCCCTACCCACAGCTACACGCGCCCCAGTAGTTGTTTACGCCCGTGATGGAGCCACTCCCCTGAGAGAGCCTCGGACTACCTCCCATGTAGACATGAAGCGATTAGAGGAATTTGGCCCTTATTTGCCTGCTGCGGTGGTGGCTTCAGAGGATAGTCGTTATTACTGGCACTTTGGGGTTGATCCTGTAGGGATTTTACGAGCAGTGTTGATCAATAGCCGTAGCGGAGATGTGCAGCAAGGAGCCAGCACTGTTACTCAGCAAGTTGCCCGTAGTTTGTTCCGTGAATATGTAGGCAGACAGGATACCCTTGGACGCAAATTGCGAGAGGCAATTGTTGCCTTAAAGCTCGAAACATTTTACAGCAAAGATGAAATTTTGCTGATGTACTTAAATCGGGTTTTTTTGGGAGGAGATACCTCTGGCTTTGAGGATGCAGCCCAGTATTACTTTGAGAAGCCCGCTAAAGAATTAACCTTGGCACAAGCAGCAACGCTGGTAGGGATTTTACCTGCTCCCAACGCTTTCGATTTCTGTGGGGATGGGCCAAATAAACTAGAAGCAGCCGAATACCGGAATCGCGTGATTAAGCGGTTGCTGGAGATGGGCAAAATTAAACCTGAAGATGCGAACCGAGCTAGACGCTCTACTGTTCAAGTTAGTCCTAAAGTTTGTGAACAGCAGGCTAAGACGATCGCTCCTTATTTTTACAGTTACGTCTTCTCGGAGCTTGAATCAATCTTGGGGGAGGGAGCTGCAAGAGAAGGGAATTATATCATTGAAACCAAGCTTGATCCAGCGATACAGAGTCAAGCAGAAGCAGCATTGAATAATTCGGTAAATAACTCTGGTAGAAATTTTAATTTTTCTCAAGGAGCGGTAGTTACTCTTGACTCTAGTACAGGCAGTATCTTGGCAATGGTAGGCGGAACTGATTACAGAAAAAGTCAATTCAATCGTGCTGTTCAAGCTAAAAGACAACCAGGTTCCACCTTCAAAATTTTTGCTTACACTGCTGCTATTCAACAGGGAATTCCAGAATCAAAAAGTTATTCTTGCGCCGCTTTACCTTGGCAAGGCTTTACTTATAAACCCTGTCGTGCGGGTGCTGACACTCGTTTAGATATTGCCACCGGACTGGCTCTTTCAGAAAATCCCATTGCCCTAAGAGTTGCCAGAGAAGTCGGGCTGAATAAAGTCGTGGCGATGGCAGAGAATTTGGGAATAAAGTCAACCCTTGATCCAGTTCCTGGACTGGTACTAGGTCAAAGTGTGGTCAATGTTTTGGAAATGACTGGTGCCTTTGGCGCTATTGCTAATCGTGGTATACGGAATCCTCCCCATGCGATTAACCGAATTTTAGACAGTGGTGATTGCCGCGATCGCAATGATATCAAAACCTGTCGTGTAATCTACTCCTTCGACCAAGATCCAGATGCCAACAAACGAGTGCTGCCAAATAGTGTAGCCGATGAGATGACTAGTTTGATGCGTGGTGTAGTCACAAGAGGTACTGGTCGTAATGCTGCAATTGGGCTGGGAGAAGCTGGGAAAACAGGCACAACTGATAAAAACGTTGACCTATGGTTCATAGGTTTTATTCCCAGTCGGCGGCTTGTAACTGGTGTCTGGTTGGGAAACGACAATAATTCCCCGACATCTGGTAGCAGCGCTCAAGCAGCTCAGTTGTGGGGAAATTATATGCGGAGAATTACGAGGTAAAGGGGCAATAGGCAATAGGCAATAGGCAATAGGCAATAGACAATAGGCAATAGGCAATAGGCAATAGGCAATAGGCAATAGGCAATAGGCAATAG